>NZ_CAXUNQ010000038.1:0-46941 GCF_964252615.1 uncultured Bradyrhizobium sp. | reverse complement strand
CTGCAGCGCACCGCTCCGCAAGGGCTGCGCGCTGCGCTGCGTCCGGGGAACGCACACCCCGTGGAGCGCGATATTGCAACACGCCGCACCACACACTGCGTCAATCGCGGGCTTGACCCGCGTATCCATCGCTCTTGGCAAAAGGCTTTTGCGAAGCAGGATGGATTGCCGGGCTTGATGTCCCGGCAATGACGGTGCGATGCGTGCATCCAGTAGGGCTCGTCCCGGCCATCCACGTCTTTGCCCCACATCAGAAAGAAAGACGTGGATGCCCGGGACAAGGCCGGGCATGACGGCGTGGTCTACATCATGCGCGGCCAAGGGCCGGGCAGCGCGGTCTACGTCATGCCGGGCTTGACCTACTGGATGACGCGGGGGTGCGGGAATCGACTTGCGGGATTTCCGGATGCGTAGGGAACGCCGGTTTCAGCCGTCCCCGCCTCCCTACTCCGCCATCTCCGCCGGCACCGTGGCCGGTCCGGCCAGCGGCCGCTCCTCCATCAGCATCATCAGCACCGTCGCGCCGGCCATCAGCGCGGCCGCCGCCGCGAACACGTAGCGGAAAGCCGCCACCATGTCGGCAGCGGCGATGCCGCTGGCCGCGCCGCGCCCCTCGCCGATCGACATCTCGGTGCCGAGCGCCATCAGCAGAATGGCGGTGAACGCCGCCACCGTGAACGAGGCCATCAGCGCGCGGAAGAAGTTCAGCGCGCCGGTGACGGTGCCGACCTGGAAGCGCGCCACCGAATTCTGGATCGACACCACGCTGATCGGAAAGGTGGTGCCCAGCCCCAGCGCGAACAGCGACAAGGCGGCCAGCAGCACCCACAGCGGCAGCGGCGTCGTCGCCGCCAGCAAGCCGGCGACGGCTGCGGAGAACGCGGTGCCGACGACGGCGACGCGCCTGTAATGCTTCATCCGCGCCATCGCCTTGCCGGCGATGGCGGCGCCGCCGGTGGAGACCGCGGCCAATGGAATCAATGCAAGGCCGGATTCGCTGGCGCTCAAATGATAGACCGCCTCGTAATACAGCGGCATGTGCACGGTCAGGCCCAGCATGGCTCCCAGGGCGCAGCCGCCGGCGGCCATCGCATAGGGCACCACGCGGCCGCCCATCAGCGGCAGCGGCAAGAACGGTTCGTCGCTGCGCCGCGCATGCATCACGAAGGCCAGCGCCAGCACCAGGGCCGCGCCGATCATCGCGGTAATCGCCGGCGACAGCCACGGATACCGGTTGCCGCCCCAGGTCAGCACCAGCATGAAGACGACCGCCGAGGCCATCAGCAGCAGGCCACCGGCGAGATCGACCCGGCGCTTGCGATGAAAGGTCGGGATCTTGCCCATCTTCGGCAGCAGCAGCACCAGCGAGGCAACGCCGAGCGGCACGTTGATCCAGAAGATCATCGACCAGTGCAGATGCTCGGCGAACACGCCGCCGATGATCGGGCCGCCGATTCCGGCCGCCGTCCACACTCCGGAAAAATACGCCTGGTACTGGCCGCGCTCGCGCGGGGTGACGACGTCGGAGATCACGGTCTGCACGATGGGAAGGATGCCGCCGCCGCCGAGGCCCTGCAGGCCGCGCGCCACGATCAGCACCGGCATGTTCGGCGCCAGCGCGCACAGGATCGAGCCGGCGATGAACAGCGACAGCGCCGCGATGATCATGGCGCGGCGGCCGTAGATGTCGCTGAGCGTGCCGAACACCGGCGCCACCGCGGTCGAAGCCAGCAGATAGGCGGTGATCACCCACGACAAACTGGACACGTCGTGGAATTGCCGGCCGATGGTGGGAAGCGCGGTGGCGACGATGGTCTGGTCGAGCGCGGCCAGGAACATGGTCAGCATCAGGCTCATCAGGATGGTGCGGACCTCGCCCTGGGTCAGCGGCACCTGCGGCGCGATCGGCGGCGCATCGGGGAGGTCGATGATGTCGGAGGCGGGGCGCGCAAGGTCGCGCGCCGCCGCTTGCGGCAACGGCTGTGTCTCAGCCGTGTCACGGCGCTGGCGTTCGAACTTGTTCATGCGGACGTTTTAAGGAATCGATGTTGGTCGCGGCGCGCGCGAGGCGGATTCGGGCTGACCTCGTATGTAAACGCTTCATCGCAGCGCAGGCAGCGGGTCGCGCGCATGGGTGCATCCCGCGAGCGCGGTGCTTTGGCTCGCCCATTCGGCTTGAACTGCAAAAAGCCCGCCGTCCCCGCGCAAGCGGTACTCAATTTACACATGGAGAATAATTCACTTTCCGTCATCGCCGGGCTTCGTCCCGGCCATCGACGTCTTTCTTGTGCTTCAGCGCCTTTAAGACGTGGATGCCCTGGCATGACGAACCGGATGGGACGCCTGATCCCCGCCTTCGCGGGAATGACTCAAGGGATGATGAGTTCGCGCGGGGGCCCGAGGGCTGCGATTCTCTCGCGCATCAGCCGCGGCAAACAATTACAGATTGTCGGGAGTTCGCAGCGGTGAGGACCCGTCCTCGTTGCGCAGTTCCTGTTCCGCCAGAAGCCAGAACTCTTCGTCGCGGTCCTCGGGCTCGCCGGCCTGCTTCCAAAGATCATAAGCACGGGTCCGGATATCTTCGTCATCGGGCTGCATGGCTTTCCATTCCAGTTCCCAGGCAAGATGCAGGATGCGTTCGACCGTGTCCGGGTCGTTGATCCGCCGGGCGTATCCGCGGTATTTCTCTGCCTTGATCCGCAGGGTCGCTCTTTGATCCACGGGACCTCACTCCCCCGTACATGACGGCACAGGGCACAAAAGTTCACTTCAAGCGTCGTCCTGCCCAGGGTTCGCGCCCAGGGTTGGGCTCATTGCCTGGCGCGTATCCCTTCGCCTGCCATGGCCCGCGGAACTCGTTCCTGGTTATCTGACGCAAACCGCGAGCTCCTGCAATTGAACGTTCGGCCGGCCAAATCCGTTCCGTGCTGGTCGCGGTTGCGCGCGGGACCGCGCTTTCGATCGATGGATCGCAACCGCGGACTGCTTCGGCGCGGGCTGGGCGATGAAGCGCGCGGTTCAACATGCCCTTCCGATCATCAGACGATCTGAAACGCGCGGCACAACGCCGGCAGACTCGACCGCCGCGGTCTTTCCGTGCGGCATTTCTGCGGCGGCCGCGCGATCGAAGGTCGCCTCGGCCGGCCCGTCAGGACGGCCGGGATGACTTCCCGTCAATAATGGCGGCGGACTTTCGGACGCTTGTAAATCCGCGGTGACGGCGGAGCAAAGATCGACCCCGATTGATTGGTTACATACCCGCGGGACTCTTGCAGGCGCCGCTGATAACCGGGCGAGTTCATGATATTTGCCGCTCCGCCGCGCGCAAGAGCCGCTTCGCATCCAATGAACCCAATGGCTGTCAGTGCGGCGGTCAAACAAAGGGCATGTCGAAGAATTCGGTTCATGTCAGGCCTCGCGTTTGTTGGCTTCGACAGCGCGATCCTCCAGCAGCTTTCGACCCTTGGCCGTAAGCCGGTATCTGGCATTCGTGCTGTCGTCGCTTTCCACATAGTCGTCAGCGATCAGGTCGAGCATCTCGTTGAGATGCTCCGGGCTGATGTCGGCGGCGCCGCTATCAGCCACGTCGCACATCAATGCGATGTGCCGGTCGGTCAGCATGTCGATTTCCCACTTGCGTCCTTGAAAGCCCCAGACGACCCCATCAGGAGCGACCCAGGATGGGGCCGTAAGGCTGGCCACGTTGTCGAGAAGGACTTCACGCCAACCTTCGAGCTACGCCCGGGCGGCAAAATAATTTCACCGCCGCAGATTAAATCGTGTCCATGAATCCGCGTCGAAACCACGACGCGCCCGCCCGCGCCGATGACGGCAACCTCGGTTCGTTCGCCCATCGGCACGAAGCGCTGCATCAGCCGGCGCGGGGAAGTTTGCCGCCGCCGGGCATCCCGGCGGCCAGCTTGTTCAGCGCAGCCTCGATCGACGCCGCGGTGGGAGCCTGGGAATCGTTGACCACGACGAACAACGCGTTGGCGTGGACGACATCGCCGGGAGGCGGATTGGCGCGCAACCGTCCGCCGGCATCGGCATAGCCGAGCGCGGTTCCAAAATTCGCCTCGATCACGCTCCGGACCACGTCCGACCATTTCAATCCGCCGATCGCGACATCGAAGCGCAGACACTCGTCGCCCTCGCTTGAAAACAGGCTTTCGACGATCCGCTCGGCTCCCGGCGCCACGATGGCGCGGACGATCATTTCGGGATAACCGCGCAGCGGCCGCACCACCGCGGTGGCTCCGGCCTTCCTGAACCGTTCGCGATTGTCGTCGTCGACGCATTCGGCGACGATGCGGGCGTGACAGGACGACTCGCGCAGGCGGTGGATGATGTCGAAGGTCCTGGAGTCCGACAGCCGGTCGCCCTCGCGTTCGGCCAGGATCACGACGACCCGGGCCTTGTCCACGCAGGTCGCCTTCAGCGCCGCGGTATCGTCGAAGCGGCCCTTGACCTGGACCACGAGAGGATCGTCTTCCAGCGTCGGCGGCAGCCCATCGGGAAAGGCTTCGGTCAGGACGATCGACTTGACGCCCTTGAGCGCGGCGTGCGAGCGATGCAGTTGATCCAGCAGCCGCCGCAGGTAATCGCCGGGCTCATCGGTCGGGGTATTGATGAAAACGATGTGATTTTCCATATCCCACCTCCACTCGCCGCGCCGCATTCGGATGCGGCGAAGCGCCCTGAGTTCGAAAAGCGCGCCGCCGGCCTGGGTCAGAAGAAAAATTCCGCTGAGGTAGATCAATACGATGGTGGCGGCGCGCCCGGCGCCGGTCCTGGCGGAATAATCGCCGTATCCCGTCGTGGTGATGGTGGTGAAGGTGAGCCAGACCGCGTCGCCGAGACTGAGGCCCTCCAGCGTCATCATCGCGACCACATGCAGGCCGATCAGCACGATCAATCCGGCCAGAGCAAAGCGCAGACGATTTCGAAGGTCGCGCACGACGCTTCGTCGAAATCTCAAGGGACTCGATCGCTTCTTTAGCAAAGGCACCCCGGCTGACCTGGCAGGAATTGGAAAGCCCGCCGGATTGCCGGCGGGCTTTTATATCGCGCGAGATGGTCATCTCAGTAGCAAACGTTCACCCTCCGCAGACGGTAGCCATACGGCGTCCAGATCCGGCGCAGGCGGATGCACCCGCCGTCACCATAGTAGTAAGCGCCTGCGCCCGCCAACCCCAGTCCGACGCCAAGCCCAAGGCCGGCCCCCCTGAAGCCGCCGCCGCGGAAGCCGCCGCCCCGAAACCCGCCGCCTCGAAACCCGCCGCCTCGGGCGGAAGCCGTTTGAGGCGCCGAACCTACGACGAGCAGTGTTATGACGGCGATCATAACCTTCTTCAGCATCATGTTTCTCCTCGACTTAAGGTCGCTCCTGCGAGGAAAACCTCAATGGCCGGCTTTTGTTCGAATGCGCCGTAAAAAGAACCGGCCAGCCGGACGCACCGCAATCGGCTGCCGCCGTCGGTCGTACCGACGCAGAGGGCGACCGCCTTTTGCTAGGCCGGCCGCTTCTTGGCCCGCGCGCGCCTGGGCAGCAGCGCCGGCCATTGCACGATGTGGTCTTCCAGATCGGCGTCGGCAATTTCGGTCTCGGTGCCCTGCACCCGGCCGCGCACCGAGACGCCGGCTTCATGCACGGTGTTCGGATCGCCCGATATCAGCGGATGCCACCAATACAGGTCGCGGCCCTCGGCGACGAGACGATAGCCGCAACTCGGCGGCAGCCAGTTGATGGTGCGGACGTTCTCCGGAGTGAGCCGCACGCAGTCCGGAACCTGGGCGGACCGATTCGCATAATCCTTGCAGGCGCACAGCCCGGCATCCAGCAGACGGCAGGACACATGGGTGAAATAAATCCGGCCGGTGCCCTCATCCTCGAGCTTTTCCAGGCAGCACCGCGCGCAGCCATCACACAACGATTCCCATTCGGCGCTGGACATCTCTTCCAACGTCTTGGTTTTCCAGAACAATCCCTCTTGAACCGAGGGCGGCGGGGGGCGCGACGTCATGCCGAAGCGATCGATCCATACCATGGGCGGTCCGTCTTCTATGGGGTGTCGTGCAGGCTCTGCAAGCACTTAAGAGCCGCGGGGACCGCAACGGCCGCCGCCGCGTTAGCCTTCGCAGCCGAAATCCCGAGCCCGGCCATTGGTTTATGCCCTGTGCTCGGCTACAAGGTCGACGCAACCGCGGCGGCCGCAAAAGCGCCTTGGGTTTGCCGCAACACTTCCGCAAGACGTTTGAAGGCGCCCCCGGCCGGGCGTTTTGAGCGCCGCATATGACCAAGGGCTTGAGGTGCGCCAGATCGTCCCGCCAGACTGGAACAGAAAACTCCGGCATTTCCTGCTGGACCTTGATGCGCGCATCGATTCGACGCTGTTCTCGTCGGCCAAGGGCGCGCGCGAATTGTATGAGCGGTACGCGACCTTCATGGACCGTTTCTATGTCGGCCGCTGGAAGCGCTGGGTGTTCATCGAGCCGCTGTCGGAAGCCGCGACCATCGGGCTCGGCGGCCTGATCCTGATGCTGGCGCTCGCGGTGCCGGCGTTCCGCGAAACCGCCGACGACGACTGGCTGAAGAAATCCGATCTTGCGGTGTCATTCCTCGATCGCTACGGCAATCCGATCGGCAGCCGCGGCATCAAGCACAATGATTCGATTCCGCTGGAGGATTTTCCCGACAATCTGATCAAGGCGACGCTCGCCACCGAAGACCGGCGCTTCTACGACCACTTCGGCATCGACATCGCCGGCACCGCGCGCGCGCTGGTGACCAACGCCCAGGCCGGCGGCGTGCGCCAGGGCGGCTCGTCGATCACCCAGCAGCTTGCAAAGAATCTGTTTCTTTCCAACGAGCGCACCATCGAACGCAAGGTCAACGAAGCGTTTCTCGCGGTCTGGCTGGAAACGCGGCTGACCAAGAACGAGATCCTGAAACTCTATCTCGATCGCGCCTATATGGGCGGCGGCACCTTCGGCGTCGACGGTGCGGCGCACTTCTACTTCAACAAATCCGCGCGCGACGTCAACCTTGCCGAAGCCGCGATGCTCGCCGGATTGTTCAAGGCGCCGACCAAATACGCGCCGCATATCAACCTGCCCGCCGCCCGCGCCCGCGCCAATGTGGTGCTCGACAACCTGGTCGATGCCGGCTTCATGACCGAAGGCCAGGTGTTCGGCGCGCGGCGCAATCCGGCCAACGCGGTCGACCGCCGCGACGAAAATTCGCCGAACTATTATCTCGACTGGGCATTCGACGAAATGCGCAAGCTGGTCGACACGTTTCCGAAATCCTATGTCGAGCGCGTCTTCGTGGTGCGGACCGCCATCGACATGAACGTTCAGCACGCGGCCGAAGACGCCATCGAGAACCAGTTGCGCCAGTTCGGCCGCGACTATCACGCCACGCAGGCGGCGACCGTGGTGGCCGATCTCGACGGCGGCGTGCGGGCGATGGTCGGCGGACGCGACTACGGCGCCAGCCAGTTTAACCGCGCGGTCGACGCGATGCGCCAGCCGGGTTCGTCGTTCAAGCCTTATGTCTACACCACCGCACTGATGAACGGATTCAAGCCGACCTCGATCGTGGTCGACGGTCCGGTCTGCATCGGCAACTGGTGTCCGCAGAACTACGGCCACTCCTACTCAGGCTCGGTGACGCTGACGCAAGCGATCACCCGCTCGATCAATGTGGTGCCGGTGAAGCTGTCGATTGCGCTCGGCGGCAAGGCCGGACCGAAGGCTGGCCGCGCCAAGATCGTAGAGGTGGCGCGACGCTTCGGCCTCAAGGCGCCGCTGCCGGACACGCCGTCGCTGCCGATCGGCTCCGATGAAGTCTCGGTGGTCGAACATGCGGTGGCGTATGCGACATTTCCGAACAAGGGCAAATCGGTGCCGCCGCATGCGGTGCTGGAAGTTCGCACCGGCGCCGGCGATCTGGTCTGGCGGTTCGACCGCGACGGCAAGAAGCCGCTGCAGGCGATCCCCGCCTCCGTCGCATCCGACATGGCGGGCATGATGAGCCACGTCGTCAGCGAAGGCACCGCGCGGCGCGCCGCGCTTGACGGCATTCCGACCGCGGGCAAGACCGGCACCACCAACGCCTATCGGGATGCCTGGTTCGTCGGCTACACCGGCAATTTCACCTGCGCGGTCTGGTACGGCAACGACGACTATTCGCCCACCAACCGGATGACCGGCGGCTCGCTGCCGGCGCAGACCTGGCACGACATCATGGTCGCGGCGCATCAGGGCGTCGAGGTCAAGGAAATCCCCGGCATCGGAATGGGAACGAAGCTGCCGCCCGCGCCCGGTCCCGTCGCGGCCAACGCGGCGCCGAAAGTTCTCGAGACCAAGCCCGGACCGCCGCCGATCCTTACCAGGCGCGGTGCCGATATTCTGGTACGCGTGGAGAAGATGCTCGACGATGCGGGCAATACCTCGTCCGGCGATCCGGTCCAGCCGGCGAAGCCGGTCTCATCCGGCTCGCTTGCGTTTCCGGACAGCTTTGCGGCGGCGGCGCCGGGTGAACCGGCAACGCCGGCGCCGCGCAAGAACTAATCGTGCGGCTGATCTTCTTTACCCTGCTGGCGCTCGTCATCGCCACCGCCGTCGGCCTGGGTGCGACGTGGATGACCGCGACGCGCGGCACCGATCTCGGCACGCTGACCATCGGCGCGTGGACCGCGCGGCCGAAAACCGGCACCGCCGAGGTCGATCCCTATTCGCGCGCGTCGATTGCACGCAGCGGCGAATTGCCGGTCGGCACCGGCGACGGCGTCGCGTTCTCGGCGACGACCGACGACCGCAAGCGGCCGCTGGACGGACGATGCGACGTGATCGTCAGCGGCGTGACGCCGGCGGCGCGATTCTGGACCTTGACGCTGTACGATTCGAAAGGGCATCTCGTCGCCAACGCGCTGCAGCGTTACGGCTTCACCAGCCAGGAAATCATCCGCAGTTCGGACGGCGCCTTCGAGGTGCGGGTGGCGTCGAGGTCGCGTTCCGGAAACTGGCTGCCGAGCGGCGGCATCGAGCGTTATTCGCTGATGCTCCGGCTCTATGATACCCCGGTCGGCGTCGCGACGCGGACGCAGCGCGATGCGCCGATGCCTTCGATTGCGACCGCGGGGTGTCCATGATCCGCCTGCTTTTCGCGATCATCGGAGGCGCGCTGCTCGGCGGCGTCGTACACCTCGTCAGCGTGCTGGCGCTGCCTCGCATTGCGACCCAGGACGCCTATTCGCGCCTTACACCATTGACGAAATCAAACGCCGTCACCGCGCTTGCGCCCGCCGGTCCGAACAATGCGCCGATGCCCTTCATGGATCCGGCATTCGCGGTCGCGATCTGCCGCTACGATCTTTCCACCGGTCCGATCAAGCTCGCGGTTCCGGTCAGCCAGGCTTATACGTCGGTGTCGTTCTACACCCGCAACGATGTGGCCTATTACGCGATCAACGACCGCTCCGCCGGACGCCGCGTGATCGAACTCGACCTGATGACGGAAGCGCAGCACGCGGAGTTGCCCGAAGACGAGGACGTGACCGCGGCGGACCGCCTGATTATCGATTCGCCGACCGCGACCGGACTGATCGTGCTCAAGGCGCTGGCGCCGGAGCCCGGCCTGATGCCGCAGGCGGAAGCCTCGCTCGCGGCCGCGAGCTGCAAGGTGCAGACCGAACCGCCGGCAAAGTAGGCCGAGCAGCCGCAAGCCAAGCGGTGATTCCCGCGGATTTGTCATTGCCGGGTAGGCCCTGCTGGATTCACACGCTCATCGTCATTGCCGGGCGTGACGCTGCTGGATGCACACATCTCGTCGTCATTGCCGGGGACCCGGCAATCCATCCCCTTCAAACGACTCTTCCGAAGATGGATGGATACGCGGATCAAGCGCGCATGACGGAGTATGTTGCAATGTCGGCGACAGCCTACCCCCGCGTACTCACCGCACGCCCGATCACCGGGGCCGTCATCACCGGCGGGTTCGCGGTTTGCGCGGCGAGTTCGCCGATCAGGCGGTCGGCATCGGCCGCGATATTGTCCGGGGCCTGCACCACCAGCCGTTCCAGCGCCCAGCGATAGGACGAAATCCGCTGCTCCAGGCATTGCTGAACCCACTGCACGATCAGCGCGTTCTCCTGCATCCGCAGAATCGCATCGGCGCGCTCGCGCGGCGACAATTCGGAAACCAGGCTGAGGCTGGCGTTGCGCTTCCTGTCGAGATCGAGAACCTGGACCGCATCGGCAAAGAACGGATCGAACCGCGTGATGTCGTTGCGCACGTCTTCGATCAACTGGTTGTAACGCGACGTCTGCGAGCGATGCGGCTCGTCGATCAGCAGGCGGCCATAGGCGGTGCGGTCGAACGCCGGCGCCTGCCGCCACGGCGCCGGCAGCGGCTGATAGTCCCCGAACACCGTTTTCCAGGCCGGCCGCGAATGCGGCGGCTCGATCAGCGGATAGGCAAGATCGCGCAGCAAGCGCTCCTTGTCGGTGAGCTGGTATTGCGACGCGCGCAGACCGACACTTGCCGTCGCCTCGGCGCCGATCCAGCGATGCATGTCGTCGTTGCGAAAACTCTCGCGGGTCCGGCCGAAATCGCCGCCGGCGCAGCCGCCGAGCATGGCGCCGGCGACAAGCGCTACAGCACTCAGAATCGCGAAAGGACGCCGAAGCCTGGTCGGGGAAGGCAACTTCGGCATTGAAGAATATCCGCTGTCAGGAGCGCACCCGGCGGCGGCGGCGGCGTCCCGGCGCGGTTCCTTCTTCCGGCCCGCGACCGCCATCGGTGTCGCGCTCGATTCGGATGACGGGGAGGATCAGGATGGTGCCCATGCCTTCGCGCTGGGCGGCACCCACGGTTGAGCCCAGCCGCCGCGAAGCTGCATCCGCTGGAAATTCAATGATGGTGCTCATGTTCTCTCCTTACCGCATCGCCTCGGTTCGGCGGCGGCAGACCTTATTAAGATCAGGGCATGGTTAATGGCGTGTTAATTCGGGACCGCACGACGGCGCAATGTCATGTGTTGCAACGAGGTCTCGTGCCCTGGACGAAAGCGGCGGTGCGAACGGCGTGAAGAACCCCGCACCGCGTCAGCTATACAGACGGCGGGCATTCACGCGTTGTTTTCCTTAACGTGATGTTAAAGGGGCGTGCTTAAAATCGCGTGAAACACCCCTCAGTCGCGTACCCTGACATGACCATACCTCCAATGTTTCCGGGCTTTGACGGGCTGATGACTCTCTCCCGTCGCGAAGGCGTCGATATACGGCCTACGCTGCTGCGGGTGCTGACCGACCTGTATGTTCAGACCAGCGCGCACACCGAGGACGAAGAACGGCAGTTCGTCGAGTTGACCTCGCGGTTGATCGACCAGGTCGACGATGCAACCCGCGCGGTGGTGCGGGCGCGACTCTCGATTTATCCAGGCACGCCCGCCGCGATCGTCAAAAAGCTGGGGCTGCAGCCGCCGGGCCTTCATCAACCCGTCCCGCTCGCCGGCAGCATTCCGGAGCAGCCGCCTGCCCCGCCGGCGCTCAGGCCTCCGACCGAAGCGCAGTTGCGCATGACGGCGTTGTCGATGCAGCCGAAAGACGCGGCGGAAATCAGCGAACTGTTCTTCTCAGCCGGCGCCGGCGACCGCGCCTTGATCCTGCACAATCTCGCGGACGCTCCGCTGAAACCTTCCGCACGAATCCCCGCAGCACGGGCCGCGCGTGCGATCGAAACGCTGGAGATGGCGGCATTTGCCTGCGACGTCGAAAACTTCACGCTGGAGCTCGGCGAGGCGCTGATCCTGCCGTCGCGCACCGCAGCCCAGGTGGTCAACGATCCCGGCGGCGAGCCGCTGGCTTGCGCCATGAAAGCGCTGGAGATGCCGGGCGCCGTGTTTCAGCGCGTGCTGCTGTTTCTCGATCCGCGATTGGGCACGTCGGTCAACACCGTCTACCGGCTGTCGCGCCTCTACGACCGCTTGAGCGAACGCTCCGCCTTGATCATGCTGGCCGCCTGGCGCGGCGCGACGGTGGCGGTGACACGCGCGAAATACAAGCCGGCGCTCCACGACGACGAACGCCAGCGCGCGCGTTCCGCGACGGCGCAAATCCGTCCTTTCATGCAGCCGGGCACAGACATCCTGACGCGCAACACCTCGCGCGGGAGTGGAAGCTGAAGCTGCTTGTCTCCCCCGCATGCGGGCTAAAGCATGCACACATCTTCCGAGCCCCCGTTCAGCCGTCATCCTGAGAGGCTGACCGAAAAGGATCCAATGAAATCAGGCGTCGCCATTGGTTCGTCATGCCCGGCCTTGTGCCGGGCATCCACGTCTTAAATGACGCTGAAGCAAGAAAGACGTGGATGGCCGGGACGAAGCCGGCCATGACGAGAGTGAACCACTTTCAATCCGACGGCGCCCGCGCCAGATCGAGAAAGTGACGCCCGGCTTTGTCCTCGATCTCCACGATCCAGACATCCGGATCGAACCGGATTTCCCTGGCGAGGCGCTCTTCTACCGCCGGCTCAGGCAACGGCCGCGGTGACGCCGGTGCAAACACCCGCTCGATCGGACGGCTGTCGTCATAGGCGGTTTGCGGCGCCGGTGCGTACAGCATCGCGTTGCCGTCGAGCAGCGCCAGCTTGACGAACACCGCACCGGCCTCTTCAGCGCCGCGCCTGCGCACGGCGCCGAATACGCCCTCGGTCTGGCAGCGGCGCAGGTACGCCGCCACCCAGATGCTGGATTTTAAACGCATAAGCTGACGATAGGCCGGCAGGCGGATTGAAGCTAGTCGATCGCCCGCCCGGTCATCGTGCCGAGTTCGCGCACCAGCCGGTCGGACATCTGGCCGGTGACGGGGAGCTTGCGATCGCGCTCGAATTTCTGGATCGCGGCTGACGTGTCGGAGCCGGCGGTGCCGGTCGGCTTCAATTGACCGTAGCCGTAGTCGGTCAGTGCCCGCTGCACCGCGGCCACCCGGCGCGAGGCGGCGATCAGATCTCCGACGGGATCGCCGCGGGACGAAACCGGGACCGGCGCCGGCGGCCGCGCAGCGGCTGCTGACGCCGGCGCGGGTGCCGTCCTGGCGGCGCTGGAGGCCGGCTCCGCCGGCTTGACGTCGGCCGCCCGCGCGTCACCAAGCCTGACGTCGCCTGTTTTCACTGCCGCTTCGACGGGCCGCGGCCGCGGCAATGGACTGGGCCCCGACGCCAGCGGGAGGCTGACGGCTGCGCCGAACATCGGCGCGGGATGGTGGCCGGCCTGCATGAACATCGCGTTCGCGACGATGGCGCTGACGGCTGCAAAAGCCAGGGTCCCCGCGATCAGGTCCTTTGGGCTGTGCAGCAGCATACGCATCACGAGACTGCGTTCCGTGCCTGCCTCGATTGCAGCCGCACCCGCCCCGCAGCGGCGCGGCATGTCGTCATCGGATGTCGTTCTCTTAGGCACTTTTCCTCACCTGCCGGGGTTTGTCGGGATGGCCGGATCGCACGCCCGGGACAAGCGTGGCGATGTTGCTGGAAGGCTGCTCGACCGGCGTGAACGCCAGCGGCAATGCGACGGCCACGGTGGTGCCTTCATCGATCCTGCTCTGCACCGTCATCTCGCCGCCGTGCAGCGCGACCAGGCTTTTGACGATCGACAGCCCGAGACCGGTGCCCTCATGACGCCGCTGATAGGTCTTGCCGGCCTGAAAGAACGGGTCGCCGATCCGCTTCAGATCGTCGGGCGCGATGCCGACGCCGGTGTCGGCCACTCGCAAGACGAGGCGCGATCCCTCGACCCCGGCGGAAACCGTTACCGCGCCGCCGCGCTCGGTGAATTTGAGGGCGTTGGAAACCAGGTTCAACACGATCTGCTTGAACGCGCGCGGGTCGCCGGTGACGACCGGCAGATCCTCCGGTGCGCGGGTCACGAGATCGATGCCGTTCTCCCTCGCCTTTAGTGCGAGCAGATTGCAGCAGCCGAGCAGCGCACCGTGCGGCGCGAACGGTTCCGGCGATATTTCGAAATTGCCCGACTCCATTTTCGACATGTCGAGGATGCCGTTGACCACGGAAAGCAGATGCTGGCCGGAATCGTTGATCAGTTGCGCGTATTCCTTGCGTCTGACCGCATTGATCATCAGCACGTCTTCCTGCGCGATCATCTCGGAGAAACCGATGATGGCATTGAGCGGCGTGCGCAGTTCATGGCTCATGGTGGCAAGGAAACGGCTCTTGGCGGCATCCGCCTGTTCGGCCGCGGCGCGTGCGACGTCGAGAGCCTGTTCCTGGATCTTCCGGTCGGTGACGTCGCGCATGACCGCGACCACCTCGGAGTCCGATGCTTCCGGTTTTTCCAGCGTCTGCCCGAGCGGGCGGCAACGCATCTCGACCCAGATGAAGTCGGCGGGGCCTCGTCCGCGCGGCACCTCGCGCCTGAGGCGGAATTCGACGCTGCGCACCGCACCGCCGCGGGCCGCATCCGACAGTGCGGTCAGATAGGCCGGACGATCGGCGACATGGACGCGGTCGAACAGACCATGGCCGAGCAGGCGCGATACCGCAGTCCCCAGCAAGCTCTCGGCTGCCGGCGAAATGAACTCCACCGCGCCGTTGCGGCGGTGCCGTGAGATCACGTCGCTCATGTTGCGCGCCAGCAGGCGATAGCGGTCTTCCTCGACATTGAGCAGGGCGGTGCCGGTGCGGGACAAGGATTCCGCACCGAATGCGAGCACCGCCGCATAGAGCGTCGCCGATGTGATTCCGAACGCCGTGAATACGCCGCGTCCCGCTGCGCCGGCTTCCAATGGCGGCAGCACGCCGAGATGTCCCATGACGATGAGGGCGCCCGCGCATGACAACGCCAGCGCCGCCGCAAAAGCCACGACGCGGCGGGATGCGGACAGCGAGGCCTCGAACGGAACCGCGATCAGCCAGACCGCCGCAAAGGATTCGATGCCGCCGGTGGTGATGGCCACGGTCATGACAAAACCCGTCAGGGCCAGCGATGACAACACATGCGCGCTCTCGTAGCGTCCGGTGCGCGACAGGAACCAGGACAGCAGGATCGGCGCGATCAGCCAGGCAAACGCCGCGGCCTCGAGCGGCGTCGGCGCGCCGCGCGTCGCAAGATAGACCGGGAAGGCCGCGAAGGCCGCGAGACTGCCCAGCATCCGCGGCGCCATGAACGCGCGATGGCGCGCGCTGGTCAGCGCGTCATAGCGAGCCGATGGATGCAACAACGCATCGAGACAGTCGCGGATAAGTTTCAAGATGGTCACAACTCCTGCGCTTCGGCTTGCTCGTCGCAACTGACGCGCCGGAACGCCTCCTTTATCGTTGCCCCCACCGTGTCAGAGCGAACTTAAGCGAACGCTAAGGCGCCCGCGCCGGCCTCGAAAGACGGCGCGCGGGAGACGGTTTTGCGTTGCCGGACCGCGGCATTCCGCGCTGATGGTGAATGCCAAGTTTCCGGGGAGGAACGGGTATGGTTTCGAAATGGTGGACGCCGTGGATGCGGCCTTTACCGGTCGCGCAACGGGCATCAATTGAAAATTTACGCCGAATCGAATCGCTCGGCTTATTTGCAAATTTTCCGCGATTTAAATTCAATGCGGATACTTACGGTTTATCGATGCCTGTTACGGAACAGGTCGATTGCGAGATCAACCGCAACGTATGAAGAAGACGGACGGGGTCGCGACATGTTTTTCCTGCTTCGCATGGCATTCTGGCTCGGGCTGGTGCTGGTGCTGTTGCCCAGAGAGAAAACGTCTGAATCGGACAAGCTGCCGCAAGTCGGTGCGTCGGAGGCGGTGTCGGCCGCGACCGCCGCGGTTTCCGACATGAGTCAATTCTGCAAGCGGCAACCTGCGGCGTGCGAAGTCGGCGGACAGGCTGCGACCGTGATCGGCCAGCGCGCCCAGGGCGGCGCGCGCAAGCTGTACCAGATCATCACGGACAAGAAGTCATCCGACCATACCGGCTCGATCGGCGGCGTCGAGGGCGCGGATGTTGCAGCCATCGGCGCATCACGCGACACCCTGACCCCGGACGACCTGCAAGCCGAATGGCGGATGCCCGCCTCCGGCCTGGCGGCGGCGAATTAGGCCTGGCCTCATTGCCGGGCCTGACCCCTGCTGGATGCGCACATCTCGTCATAGGCGGGCTTGACCCGGCAATCCATCCTTTAAAAGAGTCTTCCGAAGTGACGGATGCGCGGGTCAAGTCCGTGCATGACGGGATATTTCGATCTCTACCCGTCGCTTTCGCACGCCGGCGGTCCTATATATGTCTTACAGACGACATGCGGGCCGCGATGACGACGATCGACGAGATCAGGGACAATTTTGCGCTGCTGGAGGATTGGGACGACCGTTACCGGTACGTCATCGAACTCGGCCGCACCCTCGATCCGATGCCGGAGGCCGAGCACTCCGCCGCCAACAAGGTCCAGGGCTGTGCGAGTCAGGTCTGGCTGTCGCGCAACCTTGCCTGCAACGACACCGGCGAGCCGGTGCTGAGCTATCTTGGCGACAGTGACGCGCACATCGTTCGCGGCCTGATCGCGATCCTGCTGACGCTTTATTCAGGCCGCGCGCCGCGGGATATTCTTTCCACCGATGCGGTTGCGGTGTTCGACGAACTCGGATTTCGCGACCATCTGACGCCGCAGCGTTCCAACGGCCTGCGCGCCATGGTCGAGCGCATCCGGACCGATGCGCGCGAGACCCTGGCGGCGGCCTCCTGAACGTCCCTGCCAAGCGGATATTGATTTTGCTTTGCTCTGCCCGTCCTGCGACCACCGCAAAAACGCGCAGGGCGGGCAGAGCGAAGCGAAACCTGTCGCACTCTCGCCACAGGTTAGTTATTCGCTGGTGAACCCGGCGTCCGCGGCAAGCCAGGTGCGGACATGCGCGCTCAGGTCCCCTCTCGCTTCATCACGCAGGCCGTAATGCCGCGCGAGACGATCGAGCGCCAGTTGCAGCACGATCTTAGCCGATCGCAGCGGCCAGCCGCGTTCGCGCTCGACCTCCTCGAGGCCGCGCAGAAAACAGCATACATCGATCAGCAGCCCGGCAAATTCCGGCCCGCAGGCTTCCATGGCAAGCCGCACGCGCTGCCGCGCGGCGACCATCAGTTCGGTCATCTCGCCTGCGGCTGCGAACGAGCGCGAGCGGCCGGCAGGCGCCGACCAATCGGATGTCACGCGCGGAGACAAATGCCCGCGGGTGAAATCCTCGCGCAGTTTTTCTCCCGCGATGAACTGGTTAGGGCTGATCATGGTGCGGCCGTCCCGGCCCTTGCGGCGGGCAAGCCAGGCCAGCGGGCTTTCGCTCTCGTTCACCAGCACGCTGACGGCGCCGGTTTCGCCGATGATCTTTCGGGCCACAAGATCCAGATGCTGCGCGCGAAATGCGCCGATTGCTTCGGCAGGCGCCGTTTTCGCGCAGTTCGGCGTGACCTTGTCCCCGGTGCGCGGAGCACCTTTCATCGGCTGATCTCCGGCATCGCTTCTCGGAGGGCATCAAATCCGGCGCGGCAAGACAGTTCGAGCGCCTCGAGCCGACAGTCCAGCCAGACGTCGTCGCGGCCATCCTCGACGACATGACAGGCATGAAAAACGGTGGTTCGGTCGCGGTCGAAAACCCGGCTTATCGTTTCAAGACTGAGCTCGAAGCCGGTATGGGCCAGGTACATCGCGACCTGTCTTGCAAAAGCCACGCGCGGCGTGCCCCGCGTCGGCGCGAACAACGCGACCATGTCGAAACCAAAATCTCGCGCCACGCAGAACGCGACCCAGTGGCAGGTCCGTTCCGGCGTGGACGGCGTGGGGGCGGATGAATTCCCGAGAGGGAGATCGAGAGGACTGTGCTGCAGCATCGAAGGAGCTTTCCGGTTGTAGAAACATGTTTCCACAACTTATCCGATATTCTACCCCTGGGGATAGTAATCCTAAAAAATTTTTGATCGGTTCCCTGACGCTAAAAAGGGCTGGAATATCAAACGCAACCGGCTATTTGCGGCGGCGCCGCTGCTGTCCCAGGCCCATTTTCTTGGCCAATTGGGAGCGCGCCACCGCGTAATTCGGCGCGACCATTGGATAATCCGCCGGCAGGTTCCATTTGTCGCGGTACTGCTCCGGCGTCATACCGTACTGGGTCCGCAGGTGCCGTTTCAGCGATTTGAAACGTTTGCCGTCCTCGAGACACACCAGGTAATCGGCGGTCATCGATTTCTTCACCGGAACCGCGGGCTTGGCCGGTTCAAGCGCCAGCTCGGTACGGCCCGCCGACACCCGCAGCAGCGCCGCGTGAATTTGACCGATCAACGCCGGCAGTTCGGAAGCCGGCGTCGGATTGTTGCTGACATAGGCTGACACGATGTTCGCGGTCAGATCGATGAAGTTCTTGCCAGCAGGTTCGGTCATGATGTGTATCTTTCGAAGATCGTCCGTTCGTAAACAACGAGGATCAAAAAGTATCTCGCAGGAACAGCCTACGGACGGCGCCCGCCTTTACTTGCCAGTATGGGCGAATTGCTCTGAACATGACAAGAACAGCGCCGGTTTCACCACGCTTTATTTCGCAGCAGGATTCCGGGAACGTCAGATATTACGGGCGCTGGTCGAGATGCGAGCGCAATTCATCGATGGATGCAAACCGCATCATGCCTTCGGGCATTTGCGCCTCGATCGAACCATCGGAATACAGCGAATAGGCCATGCCATCGACCACGCCCGATTTGAGCACGGTCACCGGAGGTGGCTCCTCGTTCCGAACCATCGCCGCAGCGCGTTCCGGCGTGCTCGCGGCGGTAGCCGGTTCGGCGAACGTCGAAGGCGTGCGGGGGCGCCGTAACGGGTCGGACCGCGGCCGCTCCGATTGCGGCCATGCATCTTCGAACGTGGCGGATGCAGCTTCTTTCGCCGTCGGCGCCGCGACAGGCGCGGACCCGGCATCGGCGGCGGGCGCCTCGGGCGCACGCGCCATCGCGCGTTCACGTTCCCGGCGGGACGATGACGAAAACAGCAGATTGCGCCGCGGCTTGGTGGCCGCTGCGGACCCCGGCATGGCCGGCTCCGAGGCGCCGTCGCCGCGCAGGTGTGCAGTGTCCCGCGCCGCGACCTCCTCCGGCCACGATGCCGGCGATGAAGGCGGCGCCGGCGTTGCCATCGGCTCTGCGGCGTCCAACGTACCCGGGCCCGCTTGATTGCCGGTCGCCGCCGCAGAAGGCTGCGGTTCGGTTTGGGCGCGCGCGGCTGCGGCCGAGACAGGGCCGAGACGCCGCGCAATGTTCTGCAGCTCGCGGACCACCACGGCAAGGACGAGCATGACGCCGCCGGTGCAGGCCACCACCGTCCCGGCAAGAATGAGCGTCTTGCCGACCTCGAACTCCTTGTCTTGAATTCCAAAGCCGATCGCTACAAGGCCAGCCACCAGAATGCCAATCCCGGCAATCAAAGTCATCGTCAAATCCCCCAACCCCGCGCAAGCGAGTCACAGCACCGACGTTACGATATCGTCATATTGCCGATATCGCCATTGCGATTCCGCACGGCAGCGGCTTCAGACTGTGTTCATATTGGCGGTGAGATAAAGCCACTTCGAAAGGCGTCCAGGAGTCGTTATCCGCCGTTCCATATGCTGCATTGCGTCAGAAAATTCGGCCACAATTCGCAATTACTTGGCGGTGGAACTGCGCTATATGGATGCCGGGGAAACGAGGCTCAAAAGCGCTGACGCTGGGCCACAGGGGACACCGGGTTACCGAATAGCCATGTCATCCATAACAACTTCGAGCATCGACACGCCTGTGCGGCGCTCGGTGGCGCGGACGTGCGACGACCTCGCCATCATGACACTGGCTGCGGTCGGTCTGATCGCAAGCTTCACGTTTCGCGACTACGGTCTTGGCTGGGACGACTATACCCATGCCGAATATGCCGATCTGCTGCTGCGCATGTACGGCTCGGGTTTCAAGGATACCGCCGCGCTGTCGTTCGCCAATCTTTACATGTATGGCGGCGGCTTCGACATGGCGGCCGCATTGCTGCACAAGATCATTCCGCTCGAACTGTTCGAAACCCGCCGCCTGCTCGGCGCCGTCGTGGGTTTTATCGGGCTTGCGGTGACATGGCGTCTGGGACGGCGCGTCGGCGGCCCGCTCGCCGGTCTTGCCAGCCTGCTGCTGCTGGCGCTCTGCCCCACCTTCTATGGGCATATGTTCATGAACCCGAAGGATGCTCCGTTCGCGGTGGCGATGGTCATCCTGATGCTCGGCCTCGTTCGTCTCGCCGAGGAGTATCCTTCGCCTTCGCCGCGGACGATTTTGATCGTCGGGCTGGGGGCCGGGCTCTCGATCGGTTCGCGCATCCTCGGCGGCCTCGCATTGATCTATGCGGTGGCAGGTTTTCTACCCTTGTTTTTCGAGGAAATTCACACCCACAATGCGCGCGAAGCCGCGCACCGCTTCGCGCACATGGTTTACGTGCTGCTGCCCGGCCTGATCCTCGGCTATCTCGTGATGGGACTGATCTGGCCGTGGTCGATCATGGAGCCCGGCAATCCATTCCAGGCCTTGACCTATTTTTCGCATTTCTTCGAGAAGCCCTGGAAGGAGATGTTCGACGGCGCGCTGGTGTCGGTACCGGACATGCCGTGGTCATATCTGCCGACGCTGTTCGCGCTGCAGCTTCCGGAAATCCTGCTTGGCCTCACCCTTGCCGGCATCGTCGGTACGTTCATGTCGCTGTCGCGCGCCGACGTGACGGCGCGCCGCAAGACCATCCTGCTGATGCTGACACTCGCCGCCACCTTGCCGCTCGTGGTGGCGATGGTGAAGCGTCCGGCGCTCTACAACGGCATCCGCCATTTCATTTTCGTTATTCCGCCGATGACCGTCCTCGCCGGCGTCGCATTCGCCTGGCTGATGGACTGGCTGAGAGAACGCCATCGCAACTGGCAGCCTGCGGTTGTCGCGGCCTTCGCGTTCGGCCTGATGCTGCCGCTCGGCGAAATGATCCGGCTGCACCCTTACCAGTACACGCATTTCAATCATATCGCCGGAACGGTTCGCGGCGCCGACGATCTGTTCATGCTGGATTATTGGGGTCTCGCCTTCAAACAGGCGTCGGACGGCCTGCGCGAGGAACTCGTGGAGCGACAGGAAGTCGCGCCCCGCGGCCGTAAATGGAAAGTCGCGGTATGCGGGCCGCAGCGGCCCGCGCAGGTGGCGCTCGGCCCGGATTTCACCATCGGCTGGGACAGCAATGCCGCGGATTTCGCCATGACCCTGGGCGAATTCTACTGCAAGGGGCTCACCGCGCCGGTGATGGTGGAAATCAAGCGCGATGACGTGGTCTTCGCGCGCGTCTACGATATCCGCGGCCGCAGCATTTCCGGCCTGCTGGCAATTCCCGCGCCGTAGCCGCCTCGGCAGGCATGACTGCCACGCGGCGCCCGCGTCTTGCTGCCCGCCGGAGACAGGACTAGAATCGCCACGATCATCAACGGTCTCGGCACGGGAGAAACACGGCCATGTCACCAGCGGAAGCTCGCCTGAAGGAAGTGCCGTCCGACATGGCGGATGCCGAATGGGCCCAGCGCGTCAATCTCGCCGCCTGCTATCGCCTCATCGCGCATTATGGCTGGGACGATCTGGTCGACACCCACGTCTCGGCACGGGTGCCCGGGCCGGAGCATCATTTCCTGATCAACCCTTACGGCCTGATGTTCGACGAAATCACCGCGTCAAGCCTGGTCAAGGTCGACCTCGACGGCAACCAGCTCACCCGCAGCGACTACAGCATCAATCCCGCCGGCTTTACGATTCATTCGGCGATCCACGAAGCGCGCGAGGATGCCGGCTGCGTGCTGCACCTGCATACGCCCGACGGCACCGCGGTGGCGAGCTGCATGGAAGGCCTGCTCCCGATGAACCAGACGGCGCAACTGGTGACTCACGATCTGGCCTATCACGACTATGAAGGTATCGCCCTGGATCACGACGAACGTCCGCGCCTGCAGAAGGATCTCGGCAACAGGAACCACATGCTGCTGCGCAATCACGGCACGCTGACGGTCGGTCGCTCGGTCGCCTCGGCCTTCGAGCGCATGTACCATCTGGAACGGGCCTGCACCATGCAGGTTCGGACCCGGATGCTCGGCCCGGCCGCCTACCCGGTCGAGCAATCGGTGATCGACAAGAACGAAGCGTTGTTCAGCAATCCCGATCGTGCCGAACTGCGCTCGACCACCCTGGTATGGCCGCCGCTGCTGCGCAAGCTCGACCGGATCGATCCCGGTTACAGGACCTGAGATTTCGTGTAGAGTGCCGTCCACACGACCTCTGCACTTCCATCCAAAACGCCGCCCAATTCCGGGCGGCGTTTTTATGATTCGCTAATCCGCCCTGCCACTACCGCGGCGTCATTGCGAGGCGGATGGATTGCCGGGTCGAGCCCGGCAATGGCGCCGGAGACGTGTGTGCGCCAAGACGTGTGCATACGCGGAGATCGGTGCATACGCCGGGCCGAGTCCTGCCGAATCCACACACCCCGTCATACGCGGGCTTGACCCGCGTATCCGTCCGTCTTCGCAGGGCCCTCCGCCAGCGCGCCCAGAATCCGCGCCCACGAGCGGATGCCCTTGTGAAAACTCCTGAGGTCGTATTTTTCATTCGGCGAATGAATGTTGTCGTCATCCAGACCAAAGCCCACCAGCAGCGTATCGAGCCCGAGGGTTTTCTTGAAATCCGCAACGATCGGGATCGAGGCGCCCGAGCCGATCAACACCGCCTCGGTGCCCCACTCGTCGGTCAATGCGCGCTGGGCGGCGGCAAGCGGTCTCATGTTCCAGTCCAGTGCGATCGCCGGCGCGTTGGAATGGTCGGTGAATTCGGCCTTGCAATCGCCGGGTAGCCGCGCGGTGACGTATTCGCGAAACGCGTTTCGGATTTTCGCCGGGTCCTGGCCTTCGACCAGACGAAACGACACTTTTGCGGAGGCCTGCGCCGGGATGACGGTCTTGGAGCCTTCTCCGGTGTAGCCGCCGACGATGCCGTTGATATCGCAGGTCGGACGCGACGACACCTGTTCGATCAACAGCCGGCCCTTTTCTCCGGCGGGAATCGACAGTCCGATCGGCGCGAGGAAGGACTGCGGCGTCAGGTTCAAATTCCTCCACCGCTCAAGAATGTCCGGCGGAAGATCCTCTACCCCGTCGTAAAAGCCGGGGATTGCGATACGGCCGTCGTCGTCATGCAGGCTTCCGAGGATGCGGGTCAGCACACGGATCGGATTTTGGGCGCCGCCGCCGAAAATACCCGAATGCAGGTCGCGGTTGGCGGCTTTGATCCGCACCTCGTCATAGACAAGGCCACGCAGCGACGTGGTGATCGCCGGCGTATCTCGATCCCACATGCTGGTGTCGCACACCAATGCGAAATCGGCCTTGAGATCTTTCTTGTTCGCTTCCAGAAACGGCACGAAGTTTTTCGATCCGATTTCCTCTTCGCCCTCGATCACGATGGTCACGTCCAACGGCAGCGAACCCGTGACGGTTTTCCAGGCCCGACAGGCTTCGACAAAGGTCATCAACTGGCCTTTGTCGTCCTCGGCGCCGCGCGCGACGATGATTTTGCGGCCGTCAGCATGATCGGCAACGGCCGGCTCGAACGGCGGACGGTGCCACAGCTCAAGCGGATCGACCGGCTGCACGTCGTAATGGCCGTAGAACAGCACATGCGGCCGCGCGCCGTGGCCGCCATTGCCGTTGTTCCTGGCGACGATCGCCGGATGACCGGCGGTAGGCTTTACGTCGGCCGCAAATCCGAGCGCGGCGATAATTCCGGCAAGATGATCGGCCGCAGCCTTGCAATCCCCGGCAAAGGCCGGATCGGCCGAGATTGATTTGATCCGCAGCAATGCGAACAGGCGTTCGAGGCTGTTGTCGAAATCGGCGTCGATGCGGTCGAGGACCGGCTGAAGTTGCGAACTGGACATTTTGTCGTTCCTGTTTCCTGCTTGTCAGGCCCGGCCTTGTGCCGGGCATCCACGTCTTTCTTTATTGGCGAGGCAAGATGTGGATGGCCGGGACAAGCCCGGCCATGATGATGGTTTAGGTTCTGCTATCCGTAATATCACTATTCACCGCAGGCGGATTTTTGATGTACCAGACGAGGCCCACAACCAGCACGGCCGTCGCGGCGAGGTTGTTTCCGATCGCCTGAAGATAAACCGAAAAGACGGGAAACGACAGGCACATCAGGCCGCCCGCGAGCGCCAGCATTCCCCAGGTCGCCGCGCGCGCCGCCGGCCGCGGATCAACCACGGCGCGGTGGATCAGCACGGTCACGGGCAGGAACAGCCACATGAAATAGTATTGACGCGCCAGCGGCGACGCCACCGTCATCAGGCAGAACAGGATTGCCACTTCCTCGGCATTCGACAGGCGGGTGACGCGCGACGCCGGCGGCAACACCGCGACGAATCCAAGCCCGATCAGAAGCGACACCGCAAGCACGACCCAGTTCGCGGTTCTGAAATCCAGCTCGATCAGGTTCATGGTGCGCGGCGGTTTTGCCGGATCGTCCTGGTTATAATTGACCGGCCGCGTCAGCCGATGCGTCACCGCGATGATCGATTGATTGACCCACGACCAGTTCTGCTCGCCGCGCTGGCCGAATCCCTTTTCCGAACTCGTTCCGACCATGCCGCGGTACCAGGTCGACAGTTCGGCGATGTTGCGCTCGAAGCCGCGGACCGGGGCCGGAACCAGGAACAGAAAAATACCGACGAATGCAATCATGCTCGCCGCGGTCGCCCAGCGCCGCCGCCACAGCAGATAGGGCAGCACCGCCACCGGAAAAACCTTGATCGCCGTGGCCAGCGCGAACATGCATCCCCCCGCCCATGGCCGCCCGTTCTGCAGCCACCAGAATCCCAGCAGCATCATCGCGAGCAGGACGAGGTTGGGCTGCCCGAGGTCGAACATGTCGAACACGAACGTCACCGTGGCGAAGCCGGGAAGTGCGGCTACCCACGGGCCGGGAATCCTGCCCGACCCGGTCATGGCGTTCGACAACTGGCTCGTCATCCACCACGCCGCGGCGTTGAGAAGCGACAGGCACAGATAAAGCGGAATTTTCCCGAACCAGCTCGGTATCGCGAGCAGGATCGCGGGCAATGGCGGATAGATGAATTCGAAGGTAGCGGCGGGATCGGCGGGATAGAGCGCTTTGCCCTGCAGCACCTGCTGCCCGGCCCAGAACCACAGCGGATAATCCTTGGTCTTGCCGTTGCCCCAGATTTCGGGGACCAGCACATCGGCGGTCAGCGCGATGCAGGCGACGAGGAATAGCACGTCGAGCGGTCGTCGCAGCGATGGCCATCTGAGCACGAGGTCTTCCCGCCATGAACAGGCAGCAGCGCCTGCCGTCGCCTTCCGTTAGCAGAAAGGAAACGGGCTGCAAACCAACCGCGCGACGGCGTGCTCAACTGGACTTGCACGGAAAATTCTGCTTCACCCATGATCGTCTGTCGCGCCGCTGATCGCTGGTTTCGCCGGGATAACACGCCGGTTTCATATGCTTTTTTACGAGCCGCTATTCTTGACGATCTTTCCGGCGGTCTATGCATTCTATTTGCTGGCGTCAGGCGCTTCGGCCAAGAAAGCCGCGCTGCTGGGTACCAGCACGCTGTTTTACCTGTGGGGCGAACCGCTGTTCGTGCTGGTGTTGTTCGCATCCGCCGCCATCGACCATGCGCTGTCGTTCTACTTGAGCGATCCGGCACCGGCGCGCACGCGGCGGCTGGCGCTGGCCGCGGGCGTCGCCAATAATCTCGGCATTCTCATCGTCTATAAATACGCCGACTTTCTCGCCGACAATATCAATGCCGTGCTCGCGCCCGCCGGCGCCGGCCGGATCGCGCTGCTGCACCTGGCGCTGCCGATCGGCGTGTCGTTTGTGGTGTTCGAAAAGATCACATATCTGGTTGACACGTATCGTGGAGTTTCGCGGCCCGCGGCGTCATTTGCGGACTATTGCCTATTCGTGCTGTTCTTTCCAAAGTTGCTGGCCGGACCAATCCTCAAATATCACGAGATGAAGCACCAGATCGCCGCACCCCCGGCGATCCGATGGAGCGATTTCCAGACCGGATTTCTCCGCTTCGCCCGCGGTCTCGGCCGCAAGCTGCTGATCGCCGATCCGCTCGGCTCCTTCGTCAGCCAGATTTTCGCGGCCGATCCCGCGACCTTGAGCGCCGGCCATGCTTGGCTTGGCCTCGCCTGCTTCACGCTGCAGATCTATTTCGATTTCGCCGGCTATTCGGACATGGCCATCGGGCTGGCGCGCATGTTCGGATTCCGCCTGAAAGAGAATTTCAACGCGCCCTACATTGCGCAGTCGATGACGGAGTTCTGGCGGCGCTGGCACATTTCGCTCACGACCTGGATCCGGGATTATCTGTATGTGCCGCTCGGCGGCAACCAGCGCGGCGGCGCGCGTACCTATTTCAATCTCTGGGTCTGCTTCCTGGCCTCCGGACTGTGGCACGGCGCAAGCTGGAATTTCATACTATGGGGCGCCTATAACGGCCTGTTTCTCACCCTCGACCGGCTGTTTCTGCGCGATGCGATGGCCCGCTGCGGGCGCACGATCGCAACTGCCATCACACTCTTCATCGTCATGATCGGCTGGGCGATTTTCCGTTCCGATTCTCCGGCGCACCTGGTTTCGTTTCTGAGCGCGCTGGGCGGTCGGTCGCAAGGGGCAGCCGCGCTGGAAATCCCCGCGGAAGTGCCGTTCACGCTGATCCTCGGCGTATTCATTTCGCTGCTGCCCGCGACTAGACTGTACGGCCCGTTGGCGCACGCCCATGAAATGCGGACCCTGCTGCGCGGGACGACTGTCGCCGCTCTGGTCGTGATCTACGTGCTGGCGATCGCGCGGGCGGTGACGGTGCCGTTCCAGCCTTTCATCTATTTCAGGTTCTGACGATGAGCCGGCTTTCCTTCTCTCATCCCCTCGTGCGCGCGCTGTTCTGCCTGTTTCTGCTCGCGCTGCCGCTGGCGAGCGCCTGGAATCTCGCGGTGGCGCCGAACCATCCGTCGCTCGCGATCCGGATCGGACCCAAGCTCGGCGGAGTCACCCGCGAGGCGCCCGTGATGCTGTCATGGGCATCGCTGCGCGACGGCAGTTTCCAGAAGGCGGTCGCAGGCCGGGTCACCGACGCGATGCCGGTTCGTCCGCTTCTGATCCGGATCAACAATGAGATTCGTCTGGAATTGTTCGGCGAACTGACCGCGCCTTACGTGGTCAGGGGCGCCAACGGCCAGTTGATCGAGCGATCCTACCTGGAGGAATACTGCGCGCGTACCGACGACCAGGCCGCGAGATTTGCCGCCGATATCATCCCGAAGCTGAAGGACATCCAAAACTATTATCGCGCGCGGGGCGCCATCTTCCTGTATCTGGTGACGCCGTCAAAAGCCGCGCACCTGCCGGAATACTTTGTCGACCGGGTGCCCTGCCCGAGCACGCCGGCGGCGCGAACGCAGCTCGTTCCGCAATATGTCGGCCTGCTGCGGCAGGCCGGCATCGACGTCGTCGATACCGCGGGCCTGATCCATTCGCTCAAAGGAAAATACGAGGTCGAGCTGTTTCCGCAAGGCGGCGTGCACTGGAACGACATCGGCGGGGCGCGGGCCGCAACCGCCGTGGTCGAGGACGTCAACCGGCAGGCCGGCCGCGAACTGGTGCCGCCCTTCAGCTTCACCTACACCCTGTCCGGCGTCGCCAGCGGCGTCGACCGCGACCTCGTCGATCTGCTCAACGTGTTCTTTCCGCCGCTGTCCTATCTGACGCCGAAGGTGAAGTTCCAGACCGCGGTTTCGTGCGCCGATCATCCGGCACGATCGATCGACGCCGCCCTGGTCGGCTCGAGCTTCAGCCATCTCCCCGGGCAAATTCTGATCGAGGATAATTGCCTGTCCAGATTGAACGTCTATTACTACATGCGGCTCGGCCGTTTCGGAGGCTCGCCCTACCGCGAACTGCAACGCGACTTGAAGGACGCCGACGTCGCGCATCTGCGCGACGCCAAGATCGTGATTGTGGAGGAAAACGAATCCTTCGTGGCGCGGACCGGCTATGTCAACGAGCTGCGCACGATCGTGACCACGCCTTAGGGCTGACCTGCGGTACGGTCCTGCACCTCCCCCGCAAGCGGGGAGAGGTTATAGAATTCATCGCCGCAGCAGCCCGCCGAGCGCGCCGCGGACCAAAGAGCGGCCGACCGAACTGCCGAGCGAGCCGCCCACCGATTTGCCGAGATCGGCAACCACGCCGCCGACCACCTTGTTGGTGACCGAGCGCGTGACGCTGCGGGCGATCAACTGCCCGGTCGACAACTTGCCGCGCGAGACGTTGGTGCCGAAGATGGTCCCGACGATGGCGCCGATTTGTCCGAGAACGCCTCCGCCGGCGCCATCCGCCGCTGCCGCACTTCCCGCGACCCGCTTTTGCAGCACCTCGTAGGCGGATTCGGAATCGATGGTGGTGTCGT
Organism: uncultured Bradyrhizobium sp.; assembly: GCF_964252615.1. NCBI lineage: Bacteria > Pseudomonadati > Pseudomonadota > Alphaproteobacteria > Hyphomicrobiales > Nitrobacteraceae > Bradyrhizobium > uncultured Bradyrhizobium sp. Next base: position 18,373 of record NZ_CAXUNQ010000038.1, on the reverse strand, counting down.
ATTTGCCCTTCACCGGGCTCCCGGCCATGATCGCCTTGCGCTCCTCCGGCGTGATCGGCCCGATCCGCCCGGTCGGCGGCCGGATCATGACCCGCTCGACCATCGCCGGGGTGCCGTTGCCTTCTAGGAACGACACCAGCGCCTCGCCCTTGCCGAGCTCCATGATGACCTTCGCGGTGTCGAGCTTCGGATTGGACCGGAAAGTCTGCGCAGCGGCCGCCACTGCCTTCTGGTCGCGCGGCGTGAACGCCCGCAGGGCGTGCTGCACGCGGTTGCCGAGCTGCGCCAGCACCTTGTCCGGCACATCGACCGGATTCTGGGTGACGAAATAGACGCCGACGCCTTTGGAGCGGATCAGGCGTACCACCTGCTCGATCTTGTCCATCAGCGCCTTCGGCGCGTCGTTGAAGAGCAGATGCGCTTCGTCGAAGAAGAACACCAGCTTGGGTTTCGGCGGATCGCCCGCCTCGGGAAGCTCCTCGAACAGCTCCGACAGCATCCACAGCAGAAAGGTGGCGTAGAGCCGCGGACTCTGCATCAGCCTGTCGGCTACCAGGATGTTGATCATGCCGCGGCCGTCGCCGTCGGTGCGCATGAAATCCTTCAGCGACAACGCCGGCTCGCCAAAAAATTTGTCGGCGCCCTGGTTTTCCAGCACCAGGAGCTGGCGCTGGATGGTTCCGACGGTCTGCTTCGAGACGTTTCCATACTGCGTGGTGAGATCGGCGGCATGCTCGGCGACAAACGACAGAATAGCGCGCAGGTCCTTCATGTCGAGCAGCAGCAGTCCCTGCTCGTCGGCGACCTTGAAGGCGATATTCAGCACGCCTTCCTGAACGTCGTTCAAATCCATCATGCGCGAGAGCAGCAGCGGTCCCATTTCCGAAACCGTTGCGCGAACCGGATGGCCCTGCGCGCCGAACACGTCCCAGAACACCGTCGAGAACTGGTCAGGCTGGAAGCTGAGGCCCATTTCCCTGGCGCGCTTGAGGATAAAGTCTTTTGCTTCCCCGGCTTCGGAGATGCCGGAGAGGTCGCCCTTGATGTCGGCGGCGAACACGGGAACTCCGGCGCGGGCAAATCCCTCGGCCATCACCTGAAGCGAGACGGTTTTTCCGGTTCCGGTGGCTCCGGTCACGAGACCGTGCCGGTTTGCAAGCCCGAGCGTCAGCCAGGCCGGCTGTTCGCCCTTGCCTATGAAAATTTTCTCGGCGGTATCGCCGGTTTTTGTCTCGGTCGTTGCCATCGATCGCCTCATCGCGTGCAGGAGGAGCTTCGGTCATCAGGCGCCGTCACCCATAACTCATCTTGCAAGCCCGGCGAAACCGGTCAACGGCTTTCACGCTCGCTCGCCGCGGCAAAACCAGCATGAATTTCGTGATCGCTCTTGCATCGCTGCAACACTCGCGGCGCGATCGATTATGAATCTGCGTCCCCGTACGCTGGTCGCTTGTAATTCGGATCGCACAAGACCAAGATAAAAATACAAACAAGGATCCCGGTAACAACCGGCTGAGGGCGGGCCAATATGGACGAACTGGTGGAGCAGCTGGCTGCAAGGGCCGGCATCGATAGAGCTGTCGCTGAAAAAACCATCGGTATCGTTCTGGGTTTCCTCCGCAGAGAGGGCCCCTCCGACAAGGTTCAGGCATTGATCGACGAGATTCCCGGCGCGGAACGTGCGGTAGAAGCTTCGAACAGCGGCCGCGGTCTCAGTGGACTGATGGGCGGCGGCCTGATGGCGCTCGGCAGCAGGCTGATGGGGCTAGGTCTAAACATGGGCGAAATCCAGAACGTCGCCCGTGAACTTTTCAAGTTCGGCCGCGACAAAATTGGGGCGGATCAGATGGGCGAGATCATTTCGGGGACGCCGGGCCTCAGCCAGTTCGCCTGAAGCACCTTGTTTCAAGCACGTTTATCTAAGCACCTTATCATATCGAGCATCATGACATATCCGCTCTCGCAGATCGAAGGTATGACCGCCTTCGCCGCATCCAAACTGAAAAAGCTCGGCATTCGCACGACGGAAGCGCTGCTTGAAGCCGCGCGTACGGTAAAGGGCCGCAAGGAGCTGTCGGCAGCCACCGGAATCGGCGAGCAGCAACTACTCGAATGGGCCAATATTTGCGACTACATGCGCATCCCCGGCATGGGAAAGGCCAAGACCGGACTGCTGCGCGCCGCCGGCGTGACCACCGTACGCGAACTAGGACTGCGCAATCCGGCACGCCTGGCGCAAAACATGAAGGACGTGAATACCAAGCGCAAGCTGGTTCACGTCTTGCCTTCGGAAAAGTCGGTCGAGCAAATCATCCAGAAGGCCCGCAAGCTGCAGCCGAAGATCACCTATTAGAGAATCGAGTTGGCACGAAGCGCCGTGGATGGCTTATCCCGCCCTTCTGCGGGGAGAGGCCGAAGCCGGAGCGCAGCGAGGGCTTCGGATAAGGAGGACTCTCCCGGCAGTCGGACTCGCTGAGGGTCCCCTCACCCGGATCACATCCATCGATGCGATCCGGCCTCTCCCCGCGGGCGGGAGCGGTGAACGCACACCGCTCCGCGCTGTCAGCGCCTTGACTCCGATGGTGGGACCGCGCAAAGCGACCGCTATGATCGCGACCACCTCCAGACCTGCCGCGGCAGATCATCCGGTGCTGACCGCGCTGCTGTCGCGGCCCATTCCGGCGGTGATGGGCGTGCTCAATGTCACGCCGGACTCTTTTTCGGATGGCGGGCAGTTTGTCGTACCGGAGCGGGCGCTGGAGCAGGCCCGGTACATGATCACGGAGGGCGCCGACGTCATCGACATCGGCGCCGAATCGACCCGGCCCTACGGCGCGCGGCCGATTTCCGCGCAGGAAGAACTGCAAAGGCTGCAGCCCGTGCTAGACGGCGTGATCGCCCTTGGCGCCCCTGTTTCGATCGACAGCATGAAGTCCGCGGTGGTGGCGTGGGCGCTTGCGGCCGGCGCTGCGATCGCGAACGATGTCTGGGGCCTGCAGCGCGATCCCGACATGGCCAGGGTGGTCGCGGCGTACGGGGTGCCGGTCATCGTGATGCACAACCGCGACCGCGCCGACCCGACCATCGACATCATGAAGGATATCGCCGGCTTTTTTGCCCGCTCGCTCGAGATCGCGGCGCAGGCCGGGATTCCCGACAGCCATATCGTCCTCGATCCCGGCATCGGTTTTGGCAAGACGCCGGAACAAAGCATGACGGCGCTGGCCCGGCTCGACGAATTGCGCAGATTCGGTTTACCCCTTTTGGTGGGGGCGTCGCGCAAGCGCTTCATCAGCACGATCGCGCCTTCGGAGCCGCATCGGCGGCTCGGCGGCTCGATCGCCGCGCATGTGCTGGCCGCGAGGAACGGCGCGCGGATCATTCGCACCCACGATGTGCCGGAAACCGTACAGGCGCTTCGGGTGGCGCAGGCGATCGAGGACCGACGATGACCGATACGATCTTCATCACCGGCGTCGTGATCCACGCACGTCATGGCGTGATGGACCACGAAACCGAGGTCGGACAACGCTTCGTGATCGACCTCGAACTGGCGATCGACCTTTCCGATTCGTCGCGCACCGACCGCCTGATCGATACGGTTTCTTATTCCAGCGTGGTGGCGACCGCGACCGCGGCGTTCAAGAATGCCAATTACAAGCTGCTGGAACGCGCCGCCGGCGCCGTCGCCGACGCCGTTCTGGCGGCATTTCCGCGCGTCAGCATGGTCAAGATCACCGTGCACAAGCCGCACGCGCCGATCGCGGCAATCTTCGACGACGTCGGCGTGGTCCTGACCCGTACGCGAAAATAACCGGCATGGCCGACGTCCTGATCGCGCTTGGGGGCAATGTCGGCGATGTCCGCATCACATTCCGCAAGGCGATCGCCCACATCTGCGGCATGACGCAGGCGGCCTTGCTCGCGCGCTCTTCCGATTACGCAACCCCGCCCTGGGGCGAGCAACGGCAGGCCGGCTTCATCAACGCCTGCATCGAGATCGAAACCACCCTCGATCCCCACGCGCTGCTGTTTACGCTGCACAGAATCGAGAAAAAGTTCGGCCGCGACCGGGAACAGGAAAAGCGCTGGGGTCCGCGCACCCTCGACCTCGATCTGATCGCCTACGACGACGTCGTCCTCGACAGGCCGGAACTGACACTGCCTCACCCTCGCTGGTTCGAGCGCGCCTTCGTGCTGGTGCCGCTGGCGGAGATTGCGCCGGACCGTGTCATTGCGGGGCGCACCGTGCGGGAAGCGCTTATGCATCTTTCAACGGAGGGGATCGAGCGGCTGCCCGGCCTCGGCTGACATTGTATTGGCGGCCCTCACGTGGCAATTTCCGGGCAACAGAGAGTTGAGAGCAAACCTCGCTCCGGGAGCGACCCGCCGAATGACATCTGGACCTGACGACCTGCGGCTGGCCGCCGACTTTCAGCCTGCGAGCTATGACGACTGGCGCATGCTGGTCGATGGTGTGCTAAAGGGCGCGCCGTTCGAGAAACTCGTCGCCCGGACCTATGACGGCCTGGCGATCCAGCCGATTTATCCGCGCGCCCGCAACGCCGCGCCGATTGCCGCCGCCGCGGCGCCTTGGCTGATCATGCAGCGCATCGATCATCCGGATGCGGCACAAGCCAATGCGCAGGCGCTGCATGACCTCGAAAACGGAGCCAATGGGCTAGAGCTCGAATTTGCCGGCGGGCCGGGTGCGCGCGGCTTCGGCATTGCGGACGCGACCAGGGAAACGCTGGCGCTCGTATTCGACGGCATCATATTCGACGCCGGGATAGCCATTGCGCTCAATCCGGTGCTGGGCCGCGACAATGCCGGCATGAACCTCGCCGATCTCGTCGAGGCCCGCGGCCTCGACCCTGCAAACGTCGACATACGATTCAACTATCAACCGCTAAGCACCATGGCCGTGCGCGGCGCGGCGCCGGCACCGTGGCCGGAAATGGCGGCCCCTTTCGCAAAAATGATCCACGTCCTGATGGACCGCGGCTTCAAGGGGCCGTTCGCGCTGGCGGACGGCCGTCCTGTCCATGACGCCGGCGGATCGGAGGTGCAGGAACTCGCTTTCACGCTTGCCGTTGCGGTCATGGTTCTGCGCGCGCTGGAGGCCGGCGGCATCGCGCTGGATGCTGCCCGTGCAGCGATATCTTTCCGACTGGTCGCCGACGCCGATCAATTCCTGACCATGGCAAAATTCCGCGCGCTGCGTTTGCTGTGGGCGCGGGTCGAACAAAGCTGCGGCCTCGCGCCCGCCAACCCGGTCATCGCCGCGGAGGCGGCGTGGCGGATGCTGACCCGCCGCGACCCCTATGTAAACATGCTGCGCGCAACCGTCGCGACATTCGCCGCCGGGCTCAGCGGCGCCGACAGTATCACCTTGCTGCCGCATACGCTGGCGCTGGGATTGCCGGACCGATTTGCGCGGCGCGCGGCCCGCAACACCCAGTTGGTGCTGCTGGAGGAATCCAATCTCGCCAGGGTCGCCGATCCGGCCGCCGGCGCCGGCGGCATCGAGACATTGACCCGGCAGCTTTGCGAAGCGGCGTGGGCGTTGTTTCAGGAGATCGAAAAGACCGGCGGCATCGTCGCGGCGCTTGAACAGAACCTGATCCAGAGCAAGGTCGCAGCGACTCGCGCGATCCGCGAGGCTGATATCGCCCGGCGCAAGGAAGTCCTGACCGGCGCCAGCGAATTTCCCAATCTTCACGAGGCGTGCGTCGCCGTGCTGGATGCAAAGCCGGTTGCGATGGAACGCCCCGGCGAGGCCGGGATCAGGTTCGACCCGCTGCGGCCGATCCGGCTTGCCGCGCCGTTCGAGCAGTTGCGTGACAGGTCCGACCAAATTCTGAAAAAAACCGGGGCGCGGCCGAAAATCTTTCTCGCCAGTCTCGGCACGCCTGCAGATTTTACCCCGCGTGCGACGTTTGCCAAAAGCTTTTTCGAAACCGGCGGCATCGAGGCCATGGATACGGAGGGATTCGCCGATCCGGCCGCCCTCTCCGCCGCGTTCCAGGCCTCAGGCGCCGCAATGGCCTGCCTGTGCTCCTCGGACAAGGTCTATACCGAGCAGGCGCCCGCCGCGGCGAAAGCCCTTCAAGCCGCCGGCGGCGAACATATCTATCTGGCGGGACGGCCCGGCGCGCAGGAAGCCGCGTTGCGCGCCGCCGGCGTCGACGATTTCATCTTCGCGGGCGGCGATGCGCTGGCAACGCTGCGGGCGGCTTACGAACGGATGGAGTGAGCATGGCATCGGACGCCAAACCCGTTCTGACCGGCGGCTGCCAGTGCGGCGCCGTTCGCTTTGCATTGTCGGCCGCCCCGGTCCGAATAAGTATCTGTCATTGCCGGATGTGCCAGAAGGCGAGCGGCGCGCCGTTCGCCGCATTCGCCGACATTCCGAATGAACAGTTTGCCTGGACCCGCGGCAAGCCCGCGGCATTCCGGTCGTCGTCGATGGCCGAGCGTGATTTCTGCGCGGCGTGCGGAACGCCGCTCAGTTTCCGCCGCATAAGCGGATCCAGGATCGAGATCATGACCGGCGCGTTCGACCGGCCGGACATGGTGGTGCCTACGCTGCAATATGGGACCGAGTCGCGGCTCGGCTGGATCGGCACCATCGTCAACCTGCCGAGCAAGACCACGCTGCAGAATTACGGCCCGGAAAAGCTCGGTGAAATCGCCAACTACCAGCATCCGGACCATGACTGAGCGGGTCGAAATCATGATATTGTCGGCACGAAATATAGACGCGTCATGCCCGGGCTTGTCTCGGGCATCCACGTCTTTCTTGGCTTCAGGAAAACAAATCGTGGATGGCCGGGACAAGCCCGGCCATGACGGAAGAAATAGATGACCCGCATACCCGACTTCGCTGAAATCGCGTTCGAGAAAACCGCTCCGGCCGTGGCCGGCGGCAATGCCGAACCCTGGCTTACGCCCGAAGGCATCCTGGTAAAACCCGGCTACGGCGAAGCCGACCTTGATGGCATTGACTTCCTTGAAACCTGGCCAGGCATCGCGCCTTATCTGCGCGGCCCCTACCCCACCATGTATGTCAACCAGCCATGGACGATCCGGCAATATGCCGGCTTCTCGACGGCGGAAGATTCCAACGCGTTCTACCGCCGCAACCTTGCCGCCGGCCAAAAAGGCCTTTCGGTCGCCTTCGATCTCGCCACCCATCGCGGCTACGATTCCGATCATCCGCGCGTCACCGGCGACGTCGGCATGGCCGGGGTGGCGATCGATTCCATTTACGACATGCGCACGCTGTTCTCCGGAATTCCGCTCGACCGCATGAGCGTGTCGATGACCATGAACGGCGCGGTGCTGCCGATTCTGGCGCTGTTCGTCGCGGCCGCCGAGGAACAGGGCGTGCCGCCGGAAAAACTTTCGGGCACGATTCAGAACGACATTCTGAAAGAGTTCATGGTGCGCAACACCTACATCTACCCGCCGGCGCCCTCGATGCGGATCATCTCCGACATTTTTGCCTACACCTCGCAAAAAATGCCGAAATACAATTCGATCTCGATTTCCGGCTATCACATGCAGGAAGCCGGCGCGACCCAGGATCTCGAACTGGCCTACACGCTGGCCGACGGCGTCGAATACCTTCGCGCCGGGCTCGCCGCCGGCCTCGACGTCGACCGCTTCGCGCCGCGGCTGTCGTTCTTCTGGGCGATCGGCATGAACTTCTTCATGGAAGTGGCGAAGATGCGCGCCGCGCGGCTGTTATGGGCGAAGCTCTTGACGCAGTTCAATCCGAAGGATCCGAAATCGCTGAGCCTGCGCACGCACTGCCAGACCTCGGGCTGGTCGCTGACCGCGCAGGACGTCTACAACAACGTGATGCGCACCACCATCGAGGCGATGGCGGCGACGCAAGGCCACACCCAGTCGCTGCACACCAACGCGCTTGACGAAGCGTTGGCGCTGCCGACGGATTTCTCGGCGCGGATCGCGCGCAATACGCAACTGTTCCTGCAGCAGGAGAGCGGCACCACCCGCATCATCGATCCCTGGGGCGGCTCATTTTATGTCGAGCGCCTGACCCACGACCTCGCCGTAAAGGCGTGGGGTCATATCAGCGAAGTCGAAGCGCTTGGCGGCATGGCCAAGGCAATCGAGGCTGGCGTGCCGAAACTGCGTATCGAGGAAGCGTCCGCCAAGACCCAGGCGCGGATCGACGCCGGCAAGCAGGCGGTGATCGGCGTCAATAAATATAGGCCGGTCGATGAGGCGCCGATCGACGTGCTGAAAGTGGAGAACTCCACCGTGCGCCGGCTGCAGATCGACAAGCTGTCGCGGCTGCGGAAAGAGCGCAACCAGGCCGGGGTCGATGCGGCGCTGGCAGCGCTGACCCGCAGTGCCGGCGACGGCAACGGCAATCTGCTGGCGCTCGCAATCGACGCAGCGCGGGCAAAGGCCACCGTCGGCGAAATCAGCGATGCGATGGAAAAGGTGTTCGGCCGGCACCGCGCCGAGATCAAATCGATCACCGGCGTCTACAAGCGGGAGGCGTCCACCATGTCCGATCGCGTCGAGAAAGTGCAGGCGCTGATCGACGCCTTCGAGGATGCCGAAGGCCGCCGTCCCCGCATTCTCGTCGCAAAAATCGGCCAGGACGGCCACGACCGCGGCCAGAAGGTGATCGCCTCGGCCTTTGCCGACGTCGGTTTCGACGTTGATATCGGGCCGCTGTTCGCCACCGCCGACGAGGCGGCGCGGCAGGCGGTGGAGAACGACGTGCATATATTGGGGCTGTCGTCGCTGGCGGCAGCCCACCTCACCGCCGTGCCGGAAGTAAAGGCCGCGCTCAAGAAGCAGGGCCGCGACGACATCATGATCATCATCGGCGGCGTGGTGCCGCCGCAGGACTACGAGGCGCTGTACAAGGCCGGCGCCGAGGCGATCTTCCCGCCGGGCACGGTGATTGCGGACGCCGCCGAGGAGCTGATCCGCAAGCTCAATGCGAGACTGGGGCACAGCGAGGCGGCGGAGTGAGGATGCGTCTCGCGTAAATGTGCTACTATCGAACCATGGACGACATTGCCGACATCACATTAGAGCAAATCATCGCCAGGCTGCGCGAGATTGCGCCCGCGATCAAGGCTGAGGGCGTTACAAGGCTGGCAATCTTCGGCTCGCGCGCGCGCGGCGACGCGCGGCCTGACAGCGATCTTGACGTCCTGATCGAGACCGATTCCTCCGCAACTTTTGGATGGAAAAACCTGACCGGAGTTAGCCTTATGTGCCAGGATGCGACCGGTCTTCCGGTCCAGGTCGCGATCCGCGATTCGTTGAAACCGCGAGTGGCTGAGCGCATCGCCGACGATTTGACCGAGGTGTTCTGAATGCCGCCAAGTGTGGAGGATCGGCTACTTGATATCCTCGAGGCGATTGCGGAAATCGAATCAACATTGGCCGGAAAGACCCGCGAGCAATTTCTTTCAGAGCGCCCGATCCGCCTTATCACCGAACGATTGTTGGAAATCGTCTGCGAGGCTTCGCGGAAGCTGCCGGATGACATCAAGCAGCTTGATCCAGGTATTCCTTGGCGGGAGATAATCGATTTCGGTAATCTTCTCCGGCACGCTTATCATTCAACGAAAGCAGATACCGTTTGGGATATCGTTCAAAACGATTTGCCCGCGCTGAAAGCTTTCGCGGAGAGCCGAAACAAAGCCAGCAGAGACTAAGCATTCTATGGCGCGCGCCCGCGTCGATCTTTAGAAGCGACACCAATGGCCGCGCTCCCCGCTCCCCACGACATTACCGCCCTCGCCGCCGACCTCCGCGCAGGCTCCCGCGCCGCTCTGGCCCGCGCCATCACCCTGATCGAGAGCCGGCGCGCCGATCACCAGGCCGCGGCGCGTGATCTGGTGCAGGCGCTGCTGCCCGACACCGGCCACGGTATCCGCGTCGGCATCACCGGTTCGCCCGGCGTCGGCAAATCCACCACCATCGACGTGCTCGGCATGTCGCTGATCGAGCGCGGCCACAAGGTCGCCGTGCTGGCGGTGGATCCGTCGTCGGCGCGCACCGGCGGCTCGATCCTCGGCGACAAGACGCGGATGGCCCGGCTGTCGACCTCGGACGGCGCGTTCATCCGCCCCTCGCCGGCGTCCGGCACGCTGGGCGGCGTTGCCGCCAAAACCCGCGAGGCAATGCTGTTGTGCGAGGCGGCGGGTTTTGACGTGGTGCTGGTGGAAACCGTTGGTATCGGCCAGTCCGAGACCGCGGTCTGCGACATGACCGATTTTTTCCTGGCGCTGATGCTGCCCGGCGCCGGCGACGAACTGCAGGGCATCAAGAAGGGCCTGGTCGAACTGGCCGACATGATCGCGGTCAACAAGGCCGACGGCGACAACGTCAAGCGTGCCAATCTCGCGGCGGCCGAATATCGCGGCGCGCTGCATATCCTGTCGCCGCGCTCGGAACACTGGCACCCGCCGGTGCTCACCTATTCGGCGCTGACCGGAACCGGCGTCGACGCGCTATGGCAAAAGATCCTCGATCACCGCAGCGCGATGAAGGCGTCCGGCGATTTTGCCGCGCGCCGCAGGGAGCAGCAGGTGAAGTGGATGTGGTCGATGCTGGAGCAGCGAACGATGGCGCGGTTGCGCGCCGATCCGGCCGTGCGCGCGAAAGTGAAAAAGACCGAAGCCGAGGTGGCGGAGGGCCGCATTTCGCCGGCGCTTGCCGCCGAGCAGATTGCGGAGCTGCTGCGGTGAGCCTCTCTTTCACCGTCCTGGCCGGACCTGCCCCTGCTGGATGCACACATCTCATCGTCATTGCCGGGCTTGACCTACCATACGCACACATCTCGCCGTCATTGCCGGGCTTGACCCGGCACTCCATCCCCTTCGAAACGACTCTTGCAAAGATGGATGGATACGCGGGTCAAGCCCGCGTATGACGAGATGTATAAATCCAGTAGGGGCCTGCCCCGGCCATGACAAAATCCCGCCTCCGCATCCTCATCACCGGCTTCGGCCCGTTTCCCGGCGCGCCGTTCAATCCGACGATGCCGCTGGTCGCGCGGCTGCTGCGCTTGCGCCGTCCCGCTTTCGCCGGCGTCGAATTCACCGGGCATATTTTTCCGGTGACGTACCAGGCCGTCGATCGCGATCTGCCGCGGCTGCTGGCCCAGCACCGGCCGCACGCGCTATTGATGTTCGGCCTCGCCACCCGCACGCCCCATGTCCGGATCGAGACCCGCGCCCGCAACGCCGTCACCCTGCTATGGCCTGACGCTGCCCATGCAACCGTGCGCAAGGGCTCGATCGCGGGCGATGCCGACGCAAGAATGTTCGGCCCGCATACTGCAAAACTGCTGCGCGCCGCTGCGGCGACCGGCGTCGATGCCCGCGCCTCGCGCGACGCCGGCAGCTATCTCTGCAATTACCTGAGCTGGCGCGCGATCGAGGCTGTCGGCAGCGACAGCGGCCCCCGTCTCGCTGCATTCGTCCACGTGCCCGCGGTCGCGCGCGACGGCGCATCGCCGCGCAAGGGCGCGGTGCCCCGCATCACGCTGGAACAGCTGGCCGACGCCGGTGAAGCGATGCTGCTGGAGACCGTGAAACTGACAAGGCAAGCGATGCTTGGTCCGTAGGATGGGTCAGGCACGAAGCGCCGTAACCGGTCATGGACTCGCAGCGAATTCGGCAGGCGGGTTACGCGCCTTTGGCGCCAACCCGCCCTGCAGACTGGTCAACGATTAACCCTACTCGCAACAATCGGCCTGGCACTGCCTTCCTTCACCATGCGTGGCCGCAATTCTGCGTTACGTCTTGGCGCTCCACTCGCGAGGACAGCGCAATCATGGACGTCAATCGCCGGCATCTGATGGGGGCCTCCGCGGCCGGCGTTGCCGGTGCGCTGGCGATGACGCCGGACGCCGCGCGCGCGGCGCCGCCGGCCTCGGCATTCGGACGGGACGCTTCGCAATATGGCGTGCGGCCCGGCAGCCCCGACGACCAGACCCGGGCATTGCAGCGCGCGATCGACGATGCCGCTCGCGCGCAGATGCCGCTCGCGCTGCCGCCCGGGGTCTATCGCACCGGAATGCTGCGCCTCTCGAACGGCACCCAGCTGGTCGGCGTGCGCGGCGCGACCAGACTTGTCTTCACCGGCGGGCCGTCGATGCTGCTGGGCGAAGGCGCCGGCAGCATCGGGCTGGCCAACCTCACGCTCGACGGCGGCGGCATCAAGCTGCCGGACCGGCGCGGCCTCGTGCACTGCCTGGCCGGCCGCGATATCCGCGTCACCGATTGCGAAATCACCGGCAGCGGCGGCAACGGCATCTGGCTGGAAAACGTCTCCGGCGACATCCGCGGCAACATCATCTCAAAGATCGCGGTCACGGCGATCACGTCATTTGACGCGCAGGGTCTTTTGGTCTCGCACAACACCATTTCGGACACCAACGACAACGGCATCGAAATCCTGCGCACGTCGATCGGCGACGACGGCACGATGGTGCTCGACAACCGCATCGAGGACATCAAGGCCGGTCCCGGCGGCTCCGGGCAATATGGCAATGCCATCAACGCGTTCCGGGCCGGCAACGTCATCGTGCGTGGCAACCGGATCCGCAACTGCGACTATTCCGCGGTGCGCGGCAATTCTGCATCCAACATCCAGATCACCGGCAACAGCGTAAGCGATGTTCGCGAGGTGGCGCTGTATTCCGAATTCTCGTTCGAGGGCGCCGTGATCGCCAACAACAGCGTGGACGGGGCGGCGCTCGGCGTTTCGGTCTGCAATTTCAACGAAGGCGGCCGGATCGCGGTGGTGCAGGGCAATATCATCCGCAACCTCAGGCCGAAGCGTCCGATCGGCACCGCGCCCGACGACGACGCCGGAATCGGCATCTATGTCGAGGCCGATACCTCGGTGACCGGCAACGTCATCGAGAACGCACCGTCGTTCGGCATCGTCGCCGGCTGGGGCAAATACCTGCGCGACGTGGCCATCACGGGTAACGTGATCCGCAATGCCTTCGTCGGCATCGGCGTCTCGGTGATGGCGGGCGCGGGCTCGGCCCTGGTCAACAACAACATGATTTCGCAGGCACCGCGTGGCGCCGTGGTCGGACTCGATCACGCGCGGCCGGTGACGCCCGATCTTAGCGCCGACGGCGCCCAGCGTTTCGCGCAGGTCGTAGTAGGGACCAATGCGGTGCGGCGATAATGCTTTCTTGCAACCGCCGACGTTGAACATGGCGTCCAAGAGATCATGGATTCCGCCTTCGCGCGAGCGTATGCACATATCGCGTCATGCGCGGACTTGACCCGCGTATTCACCGATCTTCGGAAGAGTCGTTCGAAGGGATGGATTGCCGGGTCAAGCCCTACTGGATGCACACATCTCGCCGTCATGCCCGGCCTTGTGCCGGGCATCCACGTCTTTCTTTCTGACGTGAAGCAAAGACGTGGATGGCCGGGGCGACGCGCCTGCGTTACAGCGCGTTCCTCAGCAGCGGATAGCGCTCCTTCATCGCGGAGAGATCGAGCGCCTGCCGCCAGCCGTCGTCGATCGGCGCCGCGGGCGTGACGGTTTCCATGGCGGCATCTTGTGCATTTGTTTGCTGCTGTGGCGGCGCAGCCTGCTCCGGAATATACACCAAAACCGCCATCTCGGCCCCGATCGGAGCGGCAGCGACCGGTTTGGCGCGGGCTTCAACACGCCGCGGCGGTGGCAGGACATAATAGTTCGACAGCGGATTTCGGCGCGGCGGTACCGGCCTGGGGCTGTCAAGCCAGGAGATGTCGACAGCCGAATTGTCGAGGGACGCCTCGCGCGTCGCGAGCCTGCGCCAGGTTTCGACGGCAGATTTCGCCTCCTGGATGTTTTCCAGAAGCGACGCTTCGCTGTGATAACGGCGCCAGCGTCCGCTCTCGAACAGTTCGGTCAGATGCTCAAGCCGCTGCTCGGCGAGCGCGCACCAGCGGTCGAGGATTTCCTGACCGCGCGCGGCGTTCGGTCGTCGTGCCATGAAAAAGTCCGCCAGGAGAAAAACGGACGCAGACGCAACGAATCACTCCAGTTTCGATCGATATTCTGTGGAAAACTTTTTCGTTGTCCAGCGACGGCGCGAATAACGGCGCGGCCATCGACAGAAAGCGCTGCAGGTGTGGCCTTTTCCACCCAATTCCAGTCAGCCATGGAGAGGAATTGCGGGGTGCGCGGAAATCCGTTGGTCCGCAACGTCGCCGCGTATTGTCTCCTCAAACGAGAAGACCCGCCCGGGGGGACAACCGGGCGGGTCAAGCTATATAAGCGCTGGGGTGGATGGGCGCTCGCGCCGTACATAGCCTCGTTGGGGAGGGATTTCCGCTCCCACCTCTATTGGTCGCGGCAAGGCGTCGGACGTTCAAACCGACCGCAAATTTTTTTGACTTTTTTGCCCGGCGATTTCGGCCCGATCGGCCATCGAAGCACACTGAGCGGCGGCCGGCCGGCGTCGCCGACGGCAGGCCGTTCCGAAGCCACGGTACCGCCTAAGGCCTGGACAGCCGCGATAGCTGCGGCGGATTACTGCGCCGGGGCCGCCAGATCGATGATCTTTTCACGTTGCAGCCGGGTCATCAGGCTTGTGATTTCCTGCCGCGACATCGGTTTGTTACCGAACTGCAGGCGCAACAGGCCGCCCGCCGTGCTGTCGAGGATCGCAGCCTGATTCGCATTCAGGAATGCCGTGACGTCGGCCATGCGCGCATCCGGAACGAACCTGACAAACGCGCGGGGACCGGTTTGCTGTCCGGGCGCACGCGTAATGGCTTCCATTGGACCCGGCAGCGATGCGGTCAGAAAGGCACCGGCCGGCAGCTTCGCCAGAATTGCTCCGATGACGCCGGCCTGCAGCAGCAGCGCCAGCGCGCCCAGCACGGCCGAATAAGCCAGCGCGCGCGGCGACAGGCCGGAGAACAACGCCGCGATCCGCGTGGAGATACCGGGCGACGATATCGACGGCTTGCGCGCGGGCTCCGCATCGATCGCGGCGAACAGCTTCTGCATCGCGCGCGCGGAAGGAGCGCCGAGGCTCTGATTGAGCGCGATGGTTTCGGCATATTCCTGTTGAACCGCTGCGTACTGACTGGCGAGCGATGCATCGGATGCAAGTGCATCCGCGACGCGGCGGGCGTCCTGCGCACCGAGCGTGCCGGCGGCGTGCCACGGCAGCAGCGCCTCGATTTCTTCGGGCCCCTGCTTCAGAATTTTCTTGTTCATCGCCATCATGGCCAACCTCGTTGGGCGCCGGCTGCCGTATCGCGTAGCGGCCGGCAGCCAGGGGAAGCGGCAGATCGCCTTCGAATTTGTCCGCTTGACGCCAGCCATCGGGGAAACCTCGCTGATAAGGCTTCAGCGCTCTGTTCGTTCCGCGCAAGCCGCACCCCGAACCTGTCATCCTGACAGGGGGCCCCCGGTATAGGACCGGCATGGCGAGCCGGTCGCCTTGGCGATCGGAGCGACCAGGACGTGGTCCAGCGCCGCTTGGGTCGCGCTCAATGTCGGCTCGCAAGTGTAGTCGGGTTGGCATGCCCGAAGGTTCGACAATACGGCAAATTTCTTCCCAAACCGGCCGGATTTGCCCCTCCAGCGAGACGATACAGATACAGGCAGAACATACGAAGGTATCATAACACTGAACCCGAATCAAGGAATCTGGTTGTGCAACGCTGCCACCGGCGGTTCGACGGCCGCAATGACGGTCGAAGATACCAAACCTAAAGGCTTTTCTCCCTAAAGTTCCCAGTCCAGTTCAGCCCCGGCGAAATGATGCGCACGACCGTCTCCTTTTTCCCCAATCCGATTGCCGGCGCACTGGATGGCGCCGATCGCCTGCCGACGCCAAAAGTGCTTGCCCGCCGCGCCAGGCAACGACGCCAGATGCTGGGAGTGATCGGCGTCAGCTACGTCATCGATGCCGCGATCCTGCTGCTGTACGCCTATGCCGGTACCGTCGCGGTCGCCATCGGGCCGGCATTTGGAATCTGCGGCCTCGGATCGGTCGCCTGCTTCGTGGCGCTGTCCGAAGCCGGCGTCAACGACCGCTTCAAGGATCATTACTTCATCGTGCAGCAGTCGATCGCCAGCCTCGCGATCATGCTGGCGTTCAGCTATCTCGTGCCCGAGGCGGGCTTTTTGTTTCTCTGCACGCTTTTCGTCGTATTCAGCTTCAGCGCGCTGCGATCGACGCCGCGGCAGACCGCGATGACCTTCGCCGCAATGGCGTTCGGCCTGGCGGCGCTGTTTCTGCTGACCGACAAGCCGATATCGATGCCGCACGGAACCTATCTCGAGCGGTTCGCCACCATGCTGGTGTTCGTCCTCACCATCGGACGCTGCATGTTTCTCGGCATCTTCGCCAGTTCGCTGCGTGAATCGCTGTACAAGCGCGGCCTGCAACTGAAGGAAGCCTACAAAAGGATCGAGGAGCTGGCCGAACTGGACGAACTGACGGGCTCGTTCAACCGGCGCTGCATCATGCGGATGCTGGACGACGAGATCGCCCGCGCCCATCGCACCAAGACTCCGTTTTCGGTGGCGCTGATCGATCTCGACTGGTTCAAGCGCGTCAACGACGCCTACGGGCACCCGACCGGCGACGAAGTGTTACGGACTTTCGCCATCACCGTGTTCGCCAATATCCGCAACATCGACCGGCTTGGCCGCTATGGCGGTGAAGAATTCCTGCTGATCCTTCCCGATACGCCTCACGATGTCGCCGCGCGCATTCTCGACCGCCAGCGCGAGATCGTCGCGGATCTCGACTGGAGCGCGTTTGCGGCGGGCATGCGCGTGACGATTTCCGCGGGCGTCGCGACCCTGGCCGCAAACGAAGCCCCGGACGCCCTTCTCGCGCGCGCCGACAGCGCGCTTTACGCCGCCAAGGCGCGAGGACGCAACCGCATCGCCAGCGCCTGATTCACCGCCTTCAATCCCGGGACCGAGTCATGAGTTCGAAATCCGCCCACGCATCATCCGATCTGCTCGACGAGCTGCAGACCACGCTTGCGCACGGCACCGTCGCGCGCCGCGTGGAAACGCTGCGCCGTGTCACCGATCTTTTCCTCAATGGCGCCGTCGATTACGGCGACGAACAGATCGCGCTGTTCGACGACGTGTTCAACTGCCTGATGCGGCACATCGAGGCATCGGCCAAGGCGCTGCTGGCCGACCGCCTCGCCCCGGTCAGCACCGCGCCGCCGCTGACCATCCGCGCGCTGGCGTTCGACGATCTCATCGATGTCGCGGCACCTGTGCTGTCGCAGTCGGAGCGGCTCGATGACGACGCGCTGATCGAAACCGCCCGCAACAAGAGCCAGGCGCATCTGATGGCGATCTCGACGCGCAAAAGCCTGAGCGGCGCGGTCACCGACGTGCTGATCCTGCGCGGCGACGACGACGTGGTGCGGAGCACCGTCAACAATCCGGGGGCGCAATTCACCGAGCGCGGATATGGCCGGCTGGTGGCGCGCGCCGAAGGCGACGACAATCTGGCGACCTGCATCGGATTGCGGCCTTCGATTCCGCGGCACCATTATCTGAAACTGATCGCGAAAGCCTCGGCCACGGTGCGGGCGCGGCTGGAGGCGGCCCATCCGCCGTTGGCGGGCGACGTTTCGGCCGCGGTGAAGGAGGCGACGCGGCGCGCGCGTTCGGCGCCATCGGCGATCACGCGGGAAACCGCTATCGCCCATGCGCTCGTCAAATCGCTGTACGAAGACGGCCGGCTCGACGAACATCAGGTGGCGGCGTTTGCCCAGGCCGGCCGGTTCGACGAAGCCAACGCGGCGATCGCGGCGCTCGCCAGCGTGCCGATCGCGGTGGCCGAAACCATGATGGTGGAATCCCGCTCCGAGGGCCTGCTGATCCTGGCGAAAGTGTCGGGGATGTCGTGGTCGACGGTGAAGGCGATCATCAACATGCGCGACGAGCTGTCGAGCATGGACCGCGCCAACCTGGAAGCCTGCCGGCAAACCTACGAACGGCTGCGCACCTCCACCGCCCAGCAGGTGCTGCGCTTCCACCGCATGCAGCAGACCGCAGCGCCGGCGGCGTAGCGCATCTCGGCCTCATTGACGGGCTTGACCCTACTGGATTCACACATCTCATCGTCATTACCGGGCTTGACCCATATGCACATATCTCGGCCGTCATTACCGGGCTTGACCCGGCAATCCATCGCCTTCGAAACGACTCTTGCGAAGATGGATGGATGCGCGGGTCAAGCCCGCGCATGACGAGAGAGGGTTTAATGGTTGAGGTGTTACGATCGAGACGCTGATCCGCCTTGTGAAGCTCAAAGCGGCGTTCACGCACTTGTGAATGTATACCTATCCCCGCT
>NZ_CAXUNQ010000037.1:0-48267 GCF_964252615.1 uncultured Bradyrhizobium sp. | reverse complement strand
ACACTCGACATCCACACGCCCAGAAATACGGCCGCGCGGTTGAACAGCGGCGCAATGAATCCCGATAGAACAAGGCTGCCGGAAATGACGGTAAAGAATGCAACCGCGTGAAATGCATTCTTGACGGGCGTAGGATCAAGAAGCCTGTGCGGCCCGGGACCGTCGGCCAAATAGATGCCGCGAATGCGGGCCAGTCCGGCAACTAAAACGGGGAAATTGATCACTGCATAAGGAGCGGAGGCGGCAAATCCCACGACTGTGGCAGCACCGATTGTCGCCGCTCGCCTTAGGAGAGCCGAATAGGAATTCTTGATGGCGAAAAGAGCTGGGATGAACAGCAATCCGGATGCCAGGAAGGTCACTTTGGCCGCCGCGCCGACACCAAGGATCAATCCTCCGATCAGGAAGCGCTCGGCAACGGCGGTATACATTGCGCCTGCGAACAGCAGGTAAAGAAAACTTTCACAGCGGGCGATGTGAGCATCATGAACCATCCCGGGCGTAAACGTCAGAAGGGCCGCCGCAGCGACCAAGCCGGTTTGTGGGATTCCGATTTTCCGCAAGGTGAGGATGACCAGACCAAGTGCCCCGACTTGATAGAGGACGTTCATGATCCGGAGGACAACGACCGGCTCGACGCGCAAGGGCGAGGCCAGCATGATCCAGAAGTGCGAGAGCAGGTTGAAGGAGTAGAAATTGTATTGTGGGTACCGATAATAATGCGGGGATGCATAAATCCAGTTTGGATCCAGCCGCGATGATTCCGACATGCCCCTGGAAACAGCCAGAACAATTCGTTCATCCATCGAGTTTTCCTGCGTGCCGACATCGATTCTGAGCACGAGAAACGCAGCGAGCAGCAGCGTCCAGATCGTCATCCATGACATGCGACGCACGCCTGCAAATTCCGGCGACTTATGCTTCCTTCGTGATCCGGCCGTTGCGAGGCACTCGCCAGGCATCACCAATGCCCGTCCTGATCTGATGTTAGCAGCAAACGATCGACGGAGCGTCGGGATGGATCACCACATCCGAAAGACCAATTCATGCAAGCCGTTTACCTTCGCGCTTCGGGGTCGGCGGTGCCAAAGGGGTAGACTCGCTCGGTAAGTTCGCTGAAAATGACGGGATAAAGCACCGTGAGAAGCAGAATTTAGCAGAATGGGTCATGATCGACCGATCATCTCGACCATATCAGCGATGCCGACATGTCGACAAGTAGCCCGCCAAGCGCCGTGGTAGCCGAGAGCAAATTGGAAATGCAGGCATGAGTCCGCGACGGCGCTTCGGCACCTCCCTGCTTCGTCTGTTTCGGCCGGCGTCGCCGCCTGCACCGGCGGACCTTGAACTGCAGCGAGAAAAAATCCTCCGGATGATTGCCGACGCGCCCGATATTACGTTCTTCAGGCACCGAGGTAATATCGGGGACGACCTGATCCACGCCGGGACTCGGCAGCTATTGGCCAATGTTCGCTACCGGGAGATCGGCACCTGGGATATGCAGGATGCGCGTGGCCATACCGCCCTGATTACCGGATCCGGCGGCTGGTGTATTCCGTTTCATCATCAGCTGCCTCAAGCACTGCCCTGGATCGAGCAGCGCTTCAAGAAGGTCATCATTCTGCCGTCGACGTTCGACCTCGCAGAACCGGTGGTATTCGACGCGCTGCGACGGACGAAAGCCCTCGTCTTCGCGCGCGAGCGCGAATCCTATGAGCAAATTCGTCACGTATGCAATGCAGACATTGGCCATGACTCCGCCTTTTTTTTCGATTTCCGGCCCTACCTGCGCGCCGGCGCCGGTCATCTCGTCGCTTTTCGAACGGATGCTGAATCCGCGCGCGCCGCTGTCCCGGCCGGCAATAACGATATCTCCTTGACGTGCTTTGGCCTCGATCACTGGTTATGGACGATCTCTCGACACGCCACCGTCGCGACCGATCGTGCGCATGTGATGATCGCGGCGACGGTTATGGGTAAACCCGTCGATTACCACCGCACCAACTATCACAAGGTGACCGCCATCGCAGACCATTCGTTGTCCGGATTCTCCACCTTGCGCGCTGCCGAACATTTGCAATCCCGGTTGCTGTAATCGCCGCCGTCCGCCCGTCGCCATGGATGCCAGTTGCCGCCTGCCGGCACCGGCACGGCCGGCGATCCCGGGAACCTCCCAGAGGCGCTCTTGCATGGTAAGGCGGATGAGCGATAACAAGCTGCCTGCTCGACGGGACAAGTCAGCGCAGAAGACGGACCAACATGGACCTGCAGTATCATTCGCAGCCAACGCCCCACGCGGTCATCAGCGAGTTGCTGGCACCCGAGATCTATAGCCGGCTTCAATTCCCTGATTTGCCCGAGGTGCCGGGCGGCCGTACCGGGCACGATTTGTTTTCGTGCGATCCCGGCTGGCCGGAGATCATGCGTTCTCCAGGCTGGGCTGACCTCGCCAGCACGGTCCTGACCGAAGAATTCATGAAGCGCGTGATTCGGCTTTTTGCCGATGACATCCGGGCACGCACTGCCCTGATCGAACCGGATGCCGTCTATCTCGAACCCTACACGGAATCGCGGGTGCAATTGAAAAAGCCTGTCATGGACGAATCCCACGATCCAAACGCGCTGTTCTTCCGCTTCGACTTCCAGGCAACCACATCAACCGGTTGGCATTTTGCACATACCGACCACCCGCGTCGCGTGGTGGGGGGCATCCTGTTCGTTGCGGACGCCGACGACGAAGGGATGGAGGGTGGTGAGTTCGGCTTGTTTTCAGACCTGGAATTCCGCGACGATCGCGTGTGCCACTCGCCAAAACTTGAAAAAGTTTTTCCGCATCAGCACAACAAAGGCATTCTTCTGCTCAATTGCAATACCGCGTTCCACGGACCGCTGCCGATCCGTAAACTGGCCGGAACGCGAAAATGGATTTATTATTCGATCTCCAGCCACAGAAATATATGGCGGCCCGCGGGGCTGAGATGATCGAGCCGCGGATCCAGGAAGTTTGCATGCGCCTGATTCTCACTTTGCTGGTACGAAACAATCAGGACATTGTCGCTGCGAACATCGATTACCATCTTGCGATGGGAGTCGATCATGTTGTCGTGACCGACAATCTGTCGACCGATGATACCAGAAACATTGTCCTTCAATATGTCGATCGGGGCGTCGCCACCCTTCTCGATGAACCGGCAGACGACTACAATCAATCTGTCTGGGTTACGCGGATGGCCCTGCTGGCCGGCTTCGAGCTCGCCGCAGATTGGGTCATAAATTCCGACGTCGACGAGTTTTGGTGGCCTTCAAGCGGCGATCTCAAACAGACCCTGTCGTCGGTGCCGGCGGACATCGGCGTCATAGAAGCAAGACGCGTGAACTTCTTGCCAATGCGCGCCGGCAACGGCCCGTTCTGGCGAGACATGATTTGGCGGGAAGTGAGCAGCCGAAACGCTCTTGGTGAAATGCTTCCGGGCAAGGTAGCGCATAGAGCGGCGATGGATGTTATCGTTGGTGCGGGAAATCATAGCGTGGCATCCGCTACACTGGCCCCAACAAAGGCCGATGAACGCATAACCATCTTTCACTTTCCGATCCGATCGTTCGAGCAGTTCAGGGACAAAATCCGTCTTGGGGGCGCGGCCTTTCAGCGAAACAAACAGCTCACTGCCGACATCGGCCACGTTTGGCGCAAGCTTTACGAGATCGAACAATCCGGCGGATTGAGCGCGTGGTACGAGCAGATAGTCCATGGCGACGATCCCGGCCTTTCGGCCAGCGTGGCGCAAGGCGAGGTCATCGAGGACACGAAATTACGTGATTTTCTCATTGCAATCAAAACGCCTGAGGCAGCGAGCGGATGCAAGCACCCGGTGTGAACCCCGGCGGTCAGGATCGATTGGGCTCGGAGGGCTCACGGAGCCGAAAGCACATCATATTGTGATTGAGCCGATATTACTCGGCAGACCGCGTTAGGTTTGTAACCGAGGAGAAAAAGCGCCGCGCCGATCGAAGGGGACCGGTCATGCGCCAGGACCGACTGGCGTACAGAGCCTCAATTTGGAGCATCATCGCCTGATTCTGCTCATTGCGATCAACCAGCAGCGTCTGCAAATTCCCGATGTGTTTTCGATGACTGGCAATCGTACAGTTCATATCATCAATGTCCGCCTTTTTGCCTAACAGGTCGGCTTCGAGCTCCTTGCAACGGGCGCCGATCTGTTGGAGTTCGCCGGCCAGGCGCTCGCTAAGATCATGGTTGGCGGCCAGGCTAGCCCGCGCTTTGTCCAGCGCGCCGTTCGAAAATTCGAAGTCGGCCCGAAGATTCGCATGCTCGGCCGTCTTGCGGTCGAGCTCGGCATTCAGCTCTGAAATCACAAGGTTCAGGCGGGACTCGTTCTCGATGGACGTAGCATGCAATTTCTCCAGCTCACGGCTCAATGCATCGACTTGCGCGATGTAGCTGCCGCGCTCATTCTCGTTGTGGCGGATTTGGCGGTCCAACTCCCGTCGGTGCGTCTCTATGAGTGCTTGCTGGCGCTTCGTCTGGTCTTCCATCAATGCTTGTTCGCGCCCGTTGTATTCGTCGAGCGCCGCTTGATGGCGCTTCGTCTGATCCTGCATCAACGATTGATGCCTTATCGTCTGTACCTCCATCAGCGCCTGATGCCGCCTTGTCTGTTCCTCCATCAGCACTTGATACCGCTTCGTATCTTCCTCAATCAGCGCTTGATAACGCTTCGTATGTTCCTCCATCAGTGCTCGATACTGCTTCGTCTGCTCCTCTGCTACCGCTCGTTGTTGATTATTCCGGTCAATAGCCAACGCTTGTTGCTGTTCAAGCTCGGAGGATTTTTGGAGGAGCTCCCTGCGAAGCTGGTTTACCTGGCCTTGCTCGGTACGCAAGATCGCGCCGAAAAATCCGGACGCTTGATCGAACCTCGCCCGCACTGCATCGATTCGGCGAAAGACGGGACGGCCTGCTTGCGGTGAAGATGCTGCTCGCAGCAATTGATGGGTTTCCGCCGCCAGAAATAAGAGGTCCGGGTGCTTTTCCAATCCCGCTGATTCATTTCTCTCGTGATACAATTCCGTGGTCAGGAACTTGTCGATCGAGGTCGCCGACGTTTCTGGATCGACCGGCCAGGCGACGCTGGTCGCCGCGCCAGCTCGGCTTACCTCAAGGCGCCAGTCCTTCAGCAAATTTTCGTAGGAGATAATATATCGCGGCATGTTGCGGGAGTGAAGCTCGGCTTCCAGCACGTGCCGCAACCACAACGCAATCGATTTTGAAATCGGAAAACCATCTCTGCGACGAAGCGAAAGGGCTACTTCAAGCGGGTCCCTGAGCGAGAACAAGGCGACCGGCGTCACGCCCATTTCCTTGAGAACAGACAGGAAAAACGGCAGGAACCTGCACAGACGCGGATCCTTCACAACGAAAAGCGGCTTCTCGTCGTATTCGCTTTCGAGGATGTCTCGTATTCGACCGTGAACGCGTTGAGCATCCGGCGATCGGTACCATCCTGGATCGAGCTGCCTCCAATCATCCCAGGACGAATCTGCCGATGCAAGGAGTTCAGTATGAGCCTGAACCAGCGGCAACGATTCAAAATACCCATTGGGATTTGCAAAATTGGCGGGCAACAAGTTAGCGGGAGCCGAAGCACCGAGAGCGCAGGCCACGCCCGACAGTGCAGACGTTCCGCTGCGGTGCATTCCGAGAACCAGAATAGCTCTTCGTTCAGGCCGGTGTTTTTGGGTTGCCGCGGACCGTTTCATTGAGAATCTAGTTTGTTCATCAAGGCCAACAGCCGAATCATGGAACTAGCAGCGAGCATTCCTGAGGTCTAGCAATTTAAGGAATGAAGGAACGAAGGGCCAATGTGTGCCGGATGCAACGGGCCTCCCTGTACGCTGCGCAGCGCGTCACGCATCCGGTGAGAGCAAACATCCCCGCTCAGATCCGGCCAAGCAAAGAGCCGACGACGATCCCGATATTGTCCAGAACGCTCTGCCGATAGGTCCCTGCTTTCCATAACAAATAAAGTCTCTTCGGCAGTGGAGTCTTTCGTGCCTGGGCAAATTGATCGAGGGTAGCTATGCTCGACGGGGTAAGGAGGTGGCGCATTTTGTTCAAGGCTTCGATGTTGGTATCGTTCCAGATCACAACGCGCCCTTGGGCAAATGCCCTCAGTCGAAGCGAGCGCTGGCGCATGCCGACGTTGGAACCGACCAGATTGTATTCATGCTGCCTGTACTTTACGCTGGGCCAGGAATCGTAGCGTGTGACGCCACCGACCCCCGTCACCATCTGATAGGTCCACCAGTCGTGTGCAATCAGTTCGATATCCGCTGGCGCCGCGGCAAGAATTGATCTGGCGGCGCGGTTGAACACCATCGTGTTTCCGCCGCCGATATTTTGTACCAATGCATTCTGAAAGCTTGGCGTCCGTGCAAACAGCGGCGAAAAACCCAGGAGCTTACCATTTTTCCCGACCAGCGCCGTTCGCGTGAAATATAACGCCGGGACATCATCGGGAATTTTTGCAAGCCAGGCGAGGGCTTTCTTCAGCTTGGCCGGAAACCAGATATCATCCTGGTCGCTGTAGGCAAAAAATTCGCCGTCAACGTCTTCGTTTCGTACCAACGACAAGAAGTTTCGCCAAAAACCCTTCCGCGGTCCCTCCAGGAACGTTACCCGCTGCGGAACCTGCTTTGCGAAGGCCTGAACAACTTCGGCGGTCTGATCGGTAGAACCATCATCCGACACAAGCAGCTCCCAGTTGGAATGAGACTGCTCGGAAAAGGACTGAAGCTGCTCGGCGAGATATTCAGCCCCATTAAGTGTCGCGAGCAGAATGACGACCTTTGGGTTGTCAAAGGGCATGTCCGGAATATTCCCGATTCAAAGACGAGTTCCGCGTTTTAACGGCCAATAACCGCGAAATGCCGTCGAAATCTGTCCTGAGAAACCCCGTATAGACCATTTCGACTTGCAGCGGCAACCCTGGCACCGGCGTCACTGTCCTAGACCCCGGCGTAGGCCAAAACGGTAGCCTGTTGGCTTTCATAGCATGCCATATGCGTCTGAGCGCAATCCGCAATCGTTAATGTGCTCGCAGGCTTTCGCCACGACCGAATCTTCTTTCGCATGGCTCGCCCGTAAAGACCGTGCTCCGAAATATGTGGCTATAAGCGCGGCTTCGATAGCCGGCAGGACCCGAGATATAGCGATCGCCGCGGGGATCTTTCACGAAGGGAATCGATAGAGATCGACTCCCCGCACGCCGGTGGGCGTGGTATCCACCTTCGCCGGCTTTTCCTCTGCCATATCCACCTTGCGCGTTCGGCATTTACGTTGGCCAGTTAGCACATTTGCTACCAGCGATTCACGGCGTCGATCACCTGGATGATTTCCTCTTCCTCCATTTCGGAAAGCACGGAATGGTGATAATTTCTTTCGCCAGACGGTCGGTTTCCGGCAACTCACTCGAACTGTATGCCGAATAGCCCGGCTGCTGATGATCGGGTATCGATAGTGAATGTCCGTGCTGACGCCCCGCGTCTCCAGGTGCCGCTGAAATCCGTCGCGGTCTTCGCAACGAAGAATGAAAAGATGAGCTACATTATCGACGCCGAAATCTTGCGGGCAGTTGATCCTTGGATGGCCTGATGGCGCTCGCACGCCGAGCTTCGTTCCAGCGGTCGGGGTGGGGATGCTTCGCCAGCAACAGTGCTGACTGCAATTCGTCCAGCCGGCTGTTTCTTCCGCCTGCCCGGCTCACCTGATATTTTTTGCTCCAGCCATATTGACGCTATGCGCGCAGGCTTTCAGCCATCCGGGCATCGCCGGTCGTCACCATTCCGCCGTCGCCGAGCGCACCGAGGTTGCCTGCCGACTTGCCATTGCGCCTCGCGCCGTGGGCCTGCGCGCAGTCCTCGATCACCGGAATCCCGAGCGGTTCGCGGACGGCGGCGATCGTCTCGACGTCGGCGAGCCGCCCGTAAAGATGTGTGAAGCGGCAAGCTCCTCATGAAGGAGCCGGTTCTGCCGGACGAGGCCGTTCAGCGGGACGCGCCGTGGCATCTGGCTGCGTCTTTCGTGACCGGGGATATGATGAAGGCGAGGAAATGCCATCCATTTTTGCGAGAGGCAAGACCGGGGACGCTCACGAAGCAGCCGCACGCGATTTGACAAAGGGCGCTGGGACGCGCGTGAGAACTGGTTCTCGCCTTAGAGACCGTCCGATTCCCCGTTTTTCGGAACCGAACGTGGAATAAATGGAGCATAGCCGCCGTTCTGCGCGGGCTGAACCGCTTCCACCGGCTGCATCGGCAAACCGGAACCGCCGGCGGGACCTGGCAGACCGTCGGGACGCTGAAGCGCAAGCACTTCGACTTGGTCTGCCTTCTTCAGGGTCACTTCGCGTGGCAGGACCGAACTTAATTCCCAGCCTGAATGGGTTTCTCCGGTCCGCAGCCGAACGACGCCCTGATTGGTGCGGTCGAGAAAGACGGCGATGGCGTCGCTTTCGCCGACAACGGCGCCGATCAGCATCAGCGTCGGATGGTCGGGTTCGGCCAGCTTCTGCATCACGGGCGCCGCGACCGGCTCTATCACGGGTCCAACCACCGCCCGCGGCGGCGGTCGGCGGGACATCGAAAAGACCGGCCGCTCCTGCGTCGCAGTAAGAACCGAGAGCGGCACGGACCATAGCGGGTTGCCGCTCGGATATACTTTGCCGCTATCGCGCTTCTGGATCTCCAACGGCTTCAGGGTGCCGACCTCCAACCGCTCCGGAGCTCCGGCAATATCATTCGGCAGGATGTCCAGCGTCGTGGAAGTCGCAGCACAGCCGGTCCGCACCTCGCCGACTGCCAGAATTACCCCGGAAAACAGCACCAAACCGACGATTTCGGACCACTTCATCATCTTTTCCTGCCGGCGGCGAGCCCGGTATGCGGATGCTCAGACCGTACCCGCAACTGCTGCGGTCATCAACAACCGCGATGCTTCGAAGCGACTACGTCAAGGCGCGGCCCTGCCGCACGGCTTGCGATCAGCTTGCGGCAAACCCAAGGCAATTCTGCCATAATTACTTGCCGCCCTGCCATTGGCCGGAAACGCCCAGAACTACTCGGATTTTTCCGGCGACCCCTTCGCTTGCAGCGGTGATTTGCGGCACCTGGACATCGAGCTGATCGACGAACAGAAACGGCATGCCGACCTCAAGATCGTAGAGCAGCTTTTGCAGGGCCGGCTGCTCCATCTCGCAACTGACCAGGAGACCTACGAAGCCGTCCTTGGCCTGCGTACCGAGCAGATCAACCTGCGACGACTGGATCGTGCCGCCGACATTGCCGATCGCGGCTGCGACCCGCTGCAGCAGGGTGGCGCCGGCCACCGTCACCGTCGGGCCTTCCAGGAACGGCGTGCCCGGATGCTCGGTCGCCAGCGACGATGTTCCGGAGCCCCGCGCCCTTCGGCCCTGCAACTGATCCAGCAGGTCGGATGTTTGCGCCAGCGCGCGCTGGTGGTCGAGAATGCTGGAGATCGCGAGGCCGGCTATCGCAAGCAAGGTGCCGATCGCAACGGCATAAAGCACCACCGCGATCAAGGGCGAGCGAGTCAGCGTACGGGTGATGGCCGCGTTCATGGACTCGCCGTGTTCTTCGGTTCGATCCGCGCCTCGATATGGAAACGCTCGCCGGGATCGGAGGACGAACGCGTCGTCGGGGCATAGAACGTGGCGCGGGTAAAATGTTGGGACTGTTCAATCAGCGGAATCAGCGAGGGCGCATCACGGGTGATGCCGACGATCTGTAGTTTGGTGCCGGCCAGGTGCAGCTCGGTGATATAGGTATGATCCGGAAGAACCTGGGTCAGCGCATCGAGTACGATGACGCTCGCCGGCGTCTCGTATTTGCGGCGCTCGAGCGCTGCGATCGGCGAGCGATCGCCGCCGTCGCTGCTGGCGCGGATGGCGGCGCGCCGTTGCGAGATCTGCCGCGCCAGTTCATCTTCCTGCGCGCCGAGACTGTCCGCGACATAGACCGCGGCGGCCACTGCAAGCAGCGCGCAAACCGCGGTTGCACCAAGACCGGCCAGCAGCGCGCGGCTCAGCCGGACAGCATCGAGCTGGCCGCGGGCTTTTTGCTCGAACACCTTGACCCGCCCCGCATTGCGTTCCGCAACGTCGGTGCAGACCGCAACCGCGGCGGGATGAAATATCGATACCGCCTGAACGTAGGCCATCGCCACCTTGCGCGTGGTGGCTGCGATCACCGTGGTGATGCTCTCCGGCCCGCTCTCGACCGGGCTGCTGCAACCGAAAACCGCCTCGCTTGCGTTCCACGGCGTCAGTCGATCGATCTGCGCACGCACGATGCCGTCGAGGAAATCGGCGGCGCGCGCCGGCAGCTCGAGCGGGCGGAACAGAAAGCGTCTCGGCTGCAGCACGATCTCGACGCGGCTTCCCCTGAATGCCGACGCAAGGTTGGGCGCGGCGAGGCTGCCGCCGGCAAACGCAATGCGCGACGGCACGTTTTCGGATTTCCCGGCCGATTCAACCGCGAAATCGCCGTTGTCCTGTTCGACCAGCCTGATCACCCGCGGCGACGACACGCGGTCGAAAGCGGCGATCACGGCCGCGGCGACGCTGTCGGTCCAGGCGCGGAAGAACGCAGTCATAGTCTGTAGAAGCTTCATCTTATAGCGGCCCATTGCGGCGCCGTAGCACCATCGGAAGCGTTGCGCCACGACAATACACGATAAGGCTCGTCGCCGTCTTCGAGAAGCAGGATCACGACCTCGGCGGCGCTGCGCCTCCCGCGGTCGAAATCGATGACGACCGTCAACCGGTAAGCTTTGGACGCCTCGAGCGTGGCGGCTGCCCCGCCGACCAATCCCACCAGCGCGTGCGGATCGAACCGCGGATCGTCACGTTGCGACAATACCGCCTGCAGACGCTCCGGCGTCATGCCGGGCAGCGCGGCCACCACCTGCGGCGCGGCGTCCTTAATGTTGATGGAGGCCATATTGCTGAATGCAGTCACGAACGGCAGCATCCGCTCGACCAGCGGCGGCGGGATCCCGCGTACCAGCCACAACTCGTCGGCATGCGGAAACGGCGCATGGCGCGGCGCATAAGACAATCCGGCCGTGCGATAGGACGAGGTTTCGGGATCGTTCTCGCTCGCCGTCACCGGCGCTCGCCAGGCCAGGATGCGATCGGCGTAATCGGCCGCATTGGACGGCGCAGCGCCGAGCCCGATAATGAGTCCGGCCAGCAATCCCTTGGGCGCCGCATTGAGATCGACGCGCGCGGCTTCAGATCGAAACGCCACGGAGACCTGCGCCGCGCCCATCCTGGCGCTGAAGGTTCCGCTGCTCGGGCGGACGTCATCGTTGACCGCGGTCAGTTGATACGCGGTAAGCTCGACGCCTGCGCTCACCAGCGCATCGACCTGAACACGATCGGTACTTGCAGCCACGACCACGGCGGTATTGGTGACATAGGTAAGATAGATCAGGACCAGCGCCGACAGCGCCGCAAGAATCCAGAGCACCGCAACGACGATGAAGCCGCGGCTTCGGTGAAGGCCGTATCCGGAGCGGAGCATCATTTGCCGCTACTCCTCTTTCTTTTTGTCGCTATCCGGCTTCAGCGGCTCGGTCAGGCATTGCACCGGACTTTTCGAGCGCGCGCATTCGGCGGGCGCATTGACGTGAACGATCGCCGCGCTGGAAGCCGCCAGTACCTGCCCGGTCGCGGCATCGCGGACGGCAATGCGGATCATATCCGGAAGCTGCCTTTGCCCGCGCCACTCTTTCTGCCAGACCTGATCTGGTCCGGCATAGGAAAACGACACGCGAAAAGGCGACCGGATCAGCACCACCTGATCGGCGAACATCACGTGTGCCTCGGCAGGCATCGGCGTGAACGGCGCACGCTCGCGCACCAGCGCGAGACCCTGATTGTCGGCTTTCTCGATCAGCCTGATGATTTCCAGGCCGGGGCGCGTGTTCGGACCGACGGCGGTCCGCACGAAAGTGACCGACAACTCCGCACCTTCGAACAGCGGTGTCCGGGTTTCGCTGTTGACCGGCATCATTTCAGCAACCGAGAGGTCGGTGGCGATGCGCTCGAGGCCGATCGCCAGCCGCTCGGCGCGCTGGACCCGCGCCATGCCCCTGTTCCAGTTCGGCAACCATTGCGCCGTCACAGTCGCGAGCGCGCCGAGGATCATGGTCATCAGCAGCGTCGCCATCAACACTTCGATCAGCGTGAAGCCCGCCTCGCCGGCAATATCGTATCGGCCGCGCGCGCTCATTCGCTGGCCTTCGGCACCAGACGCACCGTGGTGACCTGCATCGCCGCGCCGCCAGGCGCCTGCAACCGCATGGTGATGGCGAGCGGAACGAAGCGCTGGGTTGGCGGCGCGTTACTCGGCACCGCGACATTCATCGACGAGACATCGATGCGCCAGCGATGACGGGCCAGTTCGCCGGACTGCCGCCCCGGCTTCAGCAGCGTCCGCGCCGGCAACGCCGCCAGCAGCGTCCCGGCGGTTCCACCCAAGGCCAGGCGCTGGTCGATTCCGCGCGTGCCTTTCACGGTGGTCGCGATCACCGTTCCAATCGATCCCAGCACCGTGGCGACAATCGCCAGGGCGACAAGGGCCTCGATCAGGGTAAATCCTGCGGCGCCGTCAGAGCAGCTTTTTCGGGACAATCTCGACGCCTCCGGTCAGCCAGTTGACCCGAACTTCATATCCCATGCCCGGGCGCGCCAACGCTATGGTGCCGCCGCACGACATCCCGGAGGGAAAGAAATCGATTGAGCGGCCGGCATTCCGGTCGGCGCACCGCAACGCGAGATACGCGTCGAGCGAGACATCGGCGGGAAAGCGGATGGTCCGGCCGGTGACGCCCGAGCGGATCGACCGCGTCTCGGCGTCAACCAGCGTTGTCACCTGAACCTGCCGCCGCAGCGCGGCGGTGCGATCCGCCTTCAGCAACGCCGCGGTTTGCATTGCATAGCTTTCCAGCTTCGCGCGCGAGGTGGCGCGGGGGATCGCAGGCAGGATAATGGCCGCAAGCAAGCCGATAATGGCGAGCACGCACAGCATTTCGATCAGCGCGAAACCGCGCTCGCCGCCTCCACCGGTCGTCACCGCGCAGGCGCCCGGGCATGCACCTATCTCGGCATATGCGGGCTTGACCCGCGTATCGATCGATCTTCGGAGGATTTTTCGAAGCGGATGGATTGCCGGGTCACGCCCGGCGATGACGCCGCAGATAGGTGCATGCCCGAGCGCGCAGGCTCGTACCCATAACCACCGATGCCGATGGTAACGCAAGGTGTCCGCGGCCATACCCGAACGAGAGCGCACGGCGTATGGGCCCCGGCTTTCGCGGGGACGACGGCTGGAGATATTAGCGCGTACCGCTCGCAATGTCGGTTGCCGTTCCACTGCCGCCTTCTTGCCCGTCGGAGCCAAGCGAGATGATGTCGTAGGGTGAGCGCTCGCCGGGAGATCGATAGACGTAGCCGTGGCCCCACGGGTCGTTGGGAACCACGCCGCCGCGGAGGTAGGGCCCATTCCAGCCCGGCGCATTGGTTGAGCGCGTCAACGCGGCCAGCCCTTCTGCCGAAGTAGGATACCGTCCAAGGTCGAGGTAATAGAGATCGAGCGCGCTGGAAAAGCTTTCGATTTGGATTTTGGCGGCCTTGGCCTTCGACTCGCCGAGATAGCCGAGCACGCGCGGCCCCACCAGCGCCATGATCAATCCGATGATCGTGATCACCACGAGGATTTCGACCAGCGTAAAGCCGGCCTGCGAGTTTCTCGGCCGCCGGCGCCTTGCCAAACTCAAACCACTTCGAACCACGTGACGTATCTCCTCGAAACCTTTTCGTTTTACGCGTCGTCTTGCCGCAAACCCGTTCCGGTCCTTGCGGAATACACGCTAGCCGATAATCTGGCTGACGGACATCAGCGCCGTCATCACCGATACGATCAGTCCGCCGACCACGATGCTGATCACGATGATCGCCGCCGGCCCGGCGATCCCGACCACGCGATCCAGCGTGCGTTGCAGCTTGGCCTCATAGAATTCGGCGACACGGCCTGCCAGCATCGGCAGTTGTCCGGTTTCATCGCCGAGCCGCAGCATCCGTACCGCCATCGACGGAAGCGCCGATGTATCGGATAGCGCATCCGACAGTTTTGTGCCATGGCGGACCCGCTCGGCGGCATCGATCCAGACCGCGGACGGACCGGCGGTCGACATCATATCGACCAGAATCCGCAAGGTGGTGGTCAGATTGACCCCGCTTCCGAGCAAAACCCCGAGATTCCGGCAGAACAGCGAAGTGCGGTAAAACGTCATCACCTGCCGGATCGCCGGTAACCGCGTCAACGCGTTGGCGATGCCGCGCCGAATGCCCTGCTGGCGCAGCAGCAGCCAGCTTCCGGCGATGACAACCGCGACCAGCGCCAGCACCGCATCCGAGTTATTGCGCAGAAAGGTCGAGAAATTCAGAAAGCTGAGAATAATGGGATCGACCTTGGCGCCGAAATCGGTCAGCACGCTGGCGAATTGCGGCAGCACGAATGTGAGAAAGAAAAGCAGCACGCAGCCCGCAGCACCCAGAACGAAGATCGGATAGCGGATGGCATCGCCGAGCCGGCGCTTCAGCGCCTCGGTGCGGCCCCTCTCGTCGGCCAGCACTTCGAGCACCTGGTCCAACGACCCGGACGCTTCGCCAACGCGGATCAGCGCCACATACATTGCGGGAAACAGCGTCTCGTGCCGTGCCAGCGCCTCCGCAAAGCTTTCGCCGGCCACAACGTGCGACTTGATATCGGCGACCACCGCGCGCAGCCGGCCGAAATCGCGGTCGGCGGCGAGCAGTTCAAGACCGTCGTTGATCCGCGCACCGGCGCGCAGCAGCAAGGCGAGATCGCGGGTGAAAATGGTGACGTCTTCGGCCTTGGGTTTGTTCAACAGGCTGAAGAAGCTTCCGGTCGAGCGGCCCTCCTCCAGCGTCACGCTGTCGACCAGCACCAGACCAAGCCGCTCGATTCGCGCAGCGACATCGCCCGGCGCGGGCGCCGCGATCGCGCCCGAAACCAGTTCGCCGTTACTGTTCATGGCGCGATAACGATAGTTCGGCATTACCGTCGCCCCAAAACACGCGAAAACCTCTCAGCATGACGCGGAGGGCGGGGCTCGCGCCGGCCATATGAGGAGAGTCGCCGCGGCGAAGGCGGGGACCCATAACCACCGATGCCGATTGTGACGGAAAATGTTTGCCCGCATGCCCATAATGGCGCCCGGCGTGTATGGGTTCCCGCCTTCGCGGGAATGACGGATGAGTTTGTGGGCCGTGACGACTCAAAACGCATGCCGCGGCCTCCGCCTACCTGATCGTCGTGACGCGGAAAACCTCCGGCACGGTGGTCAGTCCCGCGCGGCATTTCAAGACTGCGTCCGCCAGCATCGTGGTCATGCCGCCGCGCATCGCCGCGGTGTCGAGGGCGTGAGAATCGGTCTGCGGCCCGATCAGTCTTCTGACCTCGTCGGACATCTCGAGAATTTCGAATACGCCGTTGCGGCCGCGATAGCCGGTGCCGCCGCAACGTTCGCAGCCGCCGGCCTGGTAGATCGTCTCGCCGGCGTTGAAGCCGATCACGGCGAAACGTGGGTCGTTGTCGATATCCGCCTGGGTCAATCTGTGCGGCACCTTGCAGCGGTCGCACAGCATGCGAACCAGCCGCTGCGCCACCACGGCGCGCAAGGTCGACTTCAGCAAAAAGCCCTCGATGCCGAGATCGATCAGCCGCGGCACCGCGGCTGCGGCAGTATCGGTATGCAGCGTGGTCAGCACCAGATGGCCGGTCAATGCGGCGTGGATCGCGATATGCGCGGTTTCGGCGTCGCGGATTTCACCGACCATGATCACGTCCGGATCCTGCCGGACGAAGGAACGCATCGCGGTGGCAAAGGTGAGCCCGATCGACGGCTTGACCTGGGACTGGTTAATGCCGGGAATCTCGTATTCGACCGGGTCTTCGATCGTGAGAATCTTGCGCGTCGGTTCATTGAGGATCGACAGCATGGTCGCCAGCGTCGTGGTCTTGCCGCTGCCGGTCGGTCCCGTCACCACGATCATGCCATGGGGCAACGCGAGAAGACGGGTCATGACCGACTCGTCCTTCGGCGCCAGACCGAGCCTGCTCATTTCGAGCAGCCCGCGGTCGCGCGGCAGCAGGCGGATCACAGCGCTTTCTGAATGCTGCGTCGGCATGGTGGCGACGCGGACGTCGAGTTCGGCGCGGCTGACGCGGACCCGCGCGGCGCCATCCTGGGGCAGCCGCCGTTCGGCGATGTTGAGGCCCGCGAGAATTTTTACGCGCGAGATCAGCGCTTGCGGGGGAATGCCTGAGGGCGCGTTCATCGCGCGCAGCAAGCCATCGACGCGCATGCGCACCACGAGCCCGGTGCGGAACGGCTCGATGTGGATGTCGCTGGCGCGAAGCTCGACGGCACGCTCCAGCAGGTCATTGAGTGCACGCACCACCGGCGCGCCGCTGGCGAGGTCGCGCAGGCTTTCGATGTCGTCGTCGGACTGCTGCGTCGATCCTTTTGCGCCGTCCTCCGTGCTCGCTTCGTCGGCGTCGACGCGCTGGTCAAGCACGGTCGTGATGTCTTCGAACGAAGCGACGGCGACCTCTACGGCGGAGCCGAACACGATTTCCGCGGCCCGGATCGCGGCGGTGTCCGACGGATCGGCCACCGCGAGCCGATAGCCGCCATCGGCGCTGCGAACCGGGAAGATCGTCGATTCGCGCAGAAAGCGGCGCGAGAAGCCATCGAGGCACGGGGTGCTGTTGAGCAACTGGGGCAGGCTCAATCTCGTGACGCCCCAATAGTTCGAAACCTCGTCGGCAAATTCGGCGGCCGACAGATCGGTGGCTTCCCACAATTCGCGGAGCGGCCGGGCCAGCGTGGAATTGGCGCGGTTTTCGACGCGCGCCCGGGCTTTCGGCGGCAAGGAGTATTTTTCAAGGAGATGCTGCCGAAAGGTCTCCGCGGAAAGGTCTCGCATCGAATTCACAACGCTAACCTTGTTACTGAAAAGCAACAGCTTTCGGTATCAGCCGAGCCTTAACCACTTGACTTATTACCTAGCAAAAACATAATTGTGCTGTCAATTTTCCAGGTTCTGGACACCTCGACCGGCGTGGTGTTGCAATTCAACCGTTAGCGTTGGTAGGCGTATTTTGTTGAAAGTGGTCCACCCGCTTTGGCGCCTGCGTTCAGGGTTGACTGGAACGCTCGTTTTATTTTTGTCTTCGATCGTCCTCACCGCCTGCATCGTGACGGCCGATCAATCGGTCGAGAGCAACCCCAAAGACCCTCGGTCGCAGGATATCGCCGACCGGATTCGCTCAATCGATTTGCTACCGCGTCAGGCCACGGATACGGACGCCACTGCGCTCAAGCGCGGCAGCGGCGACAAGCAGGCCGCAATCTATTTGAGCGACGGTACGTCGCCGCCGGGCACGGCCCTGACCGAACGCGACGGCGTCGGTTCCGGCAGCGGCTATGATCTCAACTTCGAAAACGCGCCGGTCTCCACGGTGGCGAAGGTCATCCTCGGCGACGTATTGGGTGTCGGCTACACCATCGATCCGCGGGTACAGGGAACCGTGACGCTGGCGTCGGTACGTCCGGTCGCGAAGGCCGATGCGCTCTACGTGCTGGAAAATGCATTGCGCATGTCCGGCGTGGCGCTGCTTCGCGACCGCGGCAACGGGTATCGGCTGCTGCCGACCAACGAAGCCGGACCTGGCCGCCTTGACAGAACCGGATCGGCCGAAGCGGGACAGGGCATCAGCGTGGTGCCGCTGCGCTACGTCTCGGCGCAGACGGTTTTCAAGCTGCTGGATGCATTCGGCGTCAAGGCTACCACCCTTCGCCCGGATACCGGGCGCAACACGTTGATCATCGCCGGCAGCGGCTCGGATCGCAGCTCCGCGATCGATACCATCCTCTCGTTCGATGCCGACTGGATGCGCGGACAGTCGGTCGGAATATTTCCGGTGCGAAACTCCTCGCCGGAGCCGGTGATCGCCGAAATCGAAAAGATCATGGATTCCGGCGAAGGCGGCCTCAGCCAAAGCGTCATCAAGTTCCAGCCCATCGGCCGGCTCAATTCCATCATGGTGGTCAGCCAGAAGCCGGAATATCTCAAGCGCGCCGGGGTCTGGATCGCGCGGCTGGACAAATCGGACACCGACGGCGTCAACCTCAAGGCCTATCCGCTGCGTTACGGCAATTCGAAACAGATCGTCACCATGCTCAACGACATGCTGACCGGACGTGGTGCCGGTGGCAGCCTCGACAGCGCTTCCAGTCAGATTTCGCCCGGCGGGGGCATCTCCCTGTCGTCATCGGGCACCGGCGCGGTTGCCGCGCTTAGCGGGCTGCCCCCCAATACCGGCGCTTCCGGGGCATATCCCTCGGCGGCCGGCGGAAACCCCCTGAACCCCCGCCTGGCGCCTGTGGCGGCCCCTGCGGCCGCACAGGATACGCAATCGCCACCAGCCGGCCTGTCGGGCGGCGCCCGGCAGGCCGGCGGCATCCTGCAGAACGTCCGCATCACCGCCGACGTTACCAACAACGCCGTGCTGGTCTATGCCGACCAGGAATCGCAGCGCATCGTCGAGCAGACCATTCGCCAGATCGATCGGCCGCAGCGCCAGATTGCGATCGAGGCGACCATCGCCGAGGTCACGCTGAACGACCAGTTGAACTACGGCGTGCAGTTTTTCCTCGCGAGTCAGAAAGGCTCGATTTCCAATACGATCAGCGGCGTCGCCACCAGTACCACGGCAGTCGAGCCTGCCAGCAATGCCGTCAACGCCGCCGCCGGCGCGCTTTTGGGACGCGTGCTTCCCGGTTTCAACTTCCTGATCGGATCCGAGAATTCGCCGCGCGTCATCCTGGATGCGTTGCACGGCGTCACCAGCGTCAAGGTGCTGTCCAATCCTTCGCTGGTGGTGCTGGACAATCAAACGGCGACCTTGCAGGTCGGCGACCAGGTGCCGTTCTCGACCGGCACGGCAACGGTGCTGACCGCGAACAACACCGTGGTGAACACCATCGACTATAAAAACACCGGCATCATTCTTCGCGTGCTGCCGCGTGCGAATTCCAACGGCAACGTCGTCCTCGATATCGAGCAGGAAATCAGCAACGTCGCTGCAGGGAGCGGACAATCGCTGACGCCGACCATATCGCAACGGCGGGTGAAGAGTTCGATTGCCGTCACCAGCGGCCAGACCGTGCTGCTGGCCGGCCTGATCAGCGAGACCGAGAACAGGCAGCGCCAGGGCATTCCACTGCTGGATTCGATTCCCGGCGTCGGCGACGCCTTCTCGCATCAGAACACGGCGCGGGCGCGGACCGAACTGATCCTGTTCATCCGGCCGACGGTGGTCAAGGACGCCGTCGATGCGCATGTCATCGCCGAGGAAATGCGATCCAAGATGAACAGCCAGTTTGTCGGCACCAGTAACCCGGTCGTCGTGCTGCCCGCCCCCAAGGTCCCGCGCTGATCGCGTGATCGACGCGTCACGCATTCATCCCAGCCTGCAATGCTTGCTCAGCCTTATGCTGCTCGCCGCGGTGGGCGCGAGCCTGACGGCGTCGCCCGGCCCGGACGGCGTATTCGGCGCCTTTCTCGGCCTGCTGATGGCTGCGATCGCGGTTACCGACTGTCGCCGCTACATCATTCCAAACGAACTGACGGCGGCGGCGGCGGCGCTGGCGCTGCTGCGCGCCGGCACCGCGGGTCCGGACCCGGATTGCTACGCCGTGCTGTGGGCGGCGGTGCGCGGCGCGGCGATCGCCATATCCCTGCTGGCGCTGATGCTCGGCTACCGGCGCTGGCGCGGACGCGACGGGCTCGGCCTCGGCGACATCAAGCTTGCCATCGTCGCCGGCGCCTGGCTCGGCTGGGTCGCCATCTTTGCAGTGATCGAACTCGCCACGCTGTCGGCGCTTGGCGCTTACATCGTGAGCGGCTACCTGAAGAAGCGCCCGCTCCGGACAACGGCCTTCCTGCCGTTCGGGCTGTTCCTCGCGCCGGCAATCTGGATCGGCTGGCTGTTCGAGACGCTGCTTGGATAGAGATATCCCTCGTGTTCCGTTTCCGAACGGGTCATCAGCCAAAATTTCTGCCGTCGGTAATGTCAGGTTGTGAGCCGATGCTCGCATGTCATCTCGCGCGCTTCGCGATCGTGCCGTCCTCGACGTGAATCGACCGCATTGTCAGCGAGAACATGAATTACCGATGCCTGTATGGGCCGGAATCCGCATCACGACCTCACGTGGTGGACACGCGACTTAGCAAGCTAAACAGGCCGTTTCTTGCAAATCGTCATCGCATTATTCTTTGACAGCGATGTCATCTTGGCTACTGTCCGGCTACGCATTTTCCGCCTTGCGCATATCAAGACTGCGCATTTTCAGCATGAGGGCATTGCATGAGCGGGTTCGACAGACGCGCATTTCTGGGCATGTCGGTAGGCGCAGTGTCGATGTTGCGGCATCCCGGAAGCGTCCTTGCGCAAACGCCGGCATGCGCGCCCGGCGGGATGGCGCCGTTCCTTCCGGTACGGCTGAACGTCGACTGCGCGTCGCGAAAAAACTTTCAGCTGTTTCGAAAAAATACCAACGATATCGGACTGGCCGGGGTCGTGAGCATGACCTTCGTTCGCGGAAGATACGGCAGCTACGACGCCGGAAGCATGATCGTGTTTCCCTGGTTGAAGCCAAAGGGTCAGAACCGCCAGGCATTGGCCGCCACGCTGCCGGTCGACAGAACGCAATTCATGGCCTCGACGCCAATCCCGGATGCGACCCTGCCGGTCGACGAATATTTTTGCAAATATCGCCTGCAAGCGCCGAGCGCGATGTTCATCGGCTTCCATGTCGATGTGCCCTACAGCCGGGTGGAAGGCCGCTTCGACTGGTTCACCAATGTCAAGCTCGCCGACGGAAAGAGCGTGGGGATCGACTGGACCAGCAGCAATCTGAACGATCCCTGGTTCGGCGGCAGCCGGTTCATCCCGAACAAGGACGCCTGCAGCGGCCCGGCCTGGCGCAAACTGATCGTCGATGGATTGATGCAGGCATCCAGCGCTCTGTGCTGATGCGATTGTTTGGAGGACCTCGATGAAGCGCGCGTTTTTTATCCTTGCAAATGTTCTGGCATTATGCGGCGCGGCCTCGGCTGCGACGCCGACGGCTCCGGTCCCGACGGCGAGTGCGCCGTTTGGGTGCGATGCGCGCGCACCGAGGGTCTGCCACTTCCGGATTTTCTACACCCGCGGCGACCGCATTGTCATCTTGCCGTCCGGCATGAAGAATAAGGTTCCCGGTGTTACGATCGGCGGTCATTACTGCATGACCTTGGACCAGTCGCCGGTGTATAAATGCGCTCGGAAGGTCATCAACGACAAATACAACAGCTGACGCCGCTCAGGTGGAGACTGCCTGGCAACCGGGGTCGTCGTGGCTAGGATCGTCGTCATCGGCAATGCGGCGGGAGGCAAGTCCACGCTTGCGCGGCATCTGGCGCGCCGTCGCGCGCTTCCGCTGATCGAGGTGGACCGGCTGCTGTGGCAACCGGGCTGGCGGTTGACCTCCGAGTCCGACTACAGGGGGCAGCACGCCGACATCCTCGCACGCGAGCGATGGGTGATCGATGGTCTCGGCCGTCAGGATTCGATTGCGGAAAGACTGGCGCGTTCGACCGAGATCGTATTGATCGATATGGCGCTGTGGATGCACTTCGCTCTAGCCGCGGAACGGCAGATCGCCTGGAGTCGGGGGCGGCTGGATCATCCGCCGGCGGGTGCGGCGGAAATGCCGCCGACCGCCGAACTGTTCCGGACGATGTGGGAAGTCGAGCGGAGCTGGATGCCGGACATCCGCAGGATGTGTGCCGAAGCCGAACTGGAAGGCAAAGCGGTGACGCGGCTTGCGAGTGTGGCCGAGATCGATTCGTTCGTGCGCGGGATCTAAAGGGCGCGGCACCGCGTCCAGACACCAGGCGGCGGTTGTTCACCGCTCCCGCGTCGGCACCCACTCCAGCGCGCGCAGCCGGGCGCGTGCAATTTCGCCACGGGTCATCTTGGTGGTCACGGCGTCGCGGATGCGCGCGCGGGCCTCACGGGCGCCCCGCGGCGAGGCGGCGGCCGACAGGTTGAGCCATTTATTGGCCTCCACAATATCCCTTGGCACCCCCTGCCCCTTGTCATAGAGCAAACCGAGTGAATATTGCGCGAGGCTGTCGCCCTGCTCGGCGGAGCGTCGGTACCACATCGCAGCCTCGGTGTAGTTTTGCGGAACCCCGCGGCCGGTTTCGAACATGAAGCCGAGATAGGATTGCGCAGCGGAATCGCCCCGCTCCGCCAGCGGAAAGAAAATCTGCGACGCCAACAGATATTCCTGGCGATTGAATGCCGACACGCCCTGGCGGAATGTTGCCGCTTCGGCAAAATTGCCCGCAGCGACGAAGAGCGCAGCCGCGACCGCCACAATGCAGGAGACGCGTCTGACACGATCGGGCACCGGCCGGCGCTTCGGCAGGACCTGCTTCGAGTCGGAGCTAATGCTGCGGTCGGTTCCCATCGTCAGTCCGTCTACCTTGCGCGTCGCGGCACATTAATCGTACGTGCCGGGGAAATCCATACCGCGGCACCGGGGTATCCCGGCGCATTTCACCTATGACAAGCGGCCACCTTTCAGCAATGGTTGTGCCGCGATAGTGTCGCGCCTTGTTTACCCGGAGTTTTCTCGAATGCCCTTTCCGCGCGCCTCACAGGCCTTGTCCCGCTTCACCGTGCTCGATCTGACCCGCGTCCGCTCCGGACCGACCTGCGTGCGCCAGCTCGCGGACTGGGGCGCCAATGTCATCAAGATCGATGCCCTGATGGAGGACGCCGGGGGCGAACAGCCCGGCGGCCCGCGCCGCGGCTCGGATTTCCAGAATCTGCACCGCAACAAGCGAGCGATCACGCTCAATCTGAAAGATCCGAAAGGCCTGGAGGTGTTCCAGCGCCTCGCGAAACAGGCCGACGTGGTGGTCGAGAATTTCCGGCCCGACGTGAAGAGCAAGCTCGGTATCGACTATGAAAGCGTGCGCAAGATCAATCCGGGCATCGTCTACGGCAGCATCTCCGGTTTCGGCCAGGACGGCCCTTATCACAAGCGCCCGGGCTTCGATCAGATCGCCCAGGGCATGGGCGGGCTGATGTCGATCACCGGCGCGCCCGGCGAGGGTCCGATGCGGGTCGGTATCCCGGTGGCCGATCTCAGCGCCGGGCTGTTCTGCGCCATCGGCATTCTCACCGCGCTGTTGGAGCGCGATGTATCCGGGGAAGGCCAATGGGTGCAGACCTCGCTGTTGCAGGCGCAGATTTTCATGCTGGATTTCCAGGCCGCGCGATGGCTGATGGAAAAGGACGTGCCGAAACAGGCCGGCAACAACCATCCGACCAGCATTCCCACCGGCGTTTTCAAGACGTCCGACGGCTACATCAACATCGCGACGACGGGCGGACGGATCTGGGAGCGCTGCGCGCAGGCGATCGGCGCGCCGGAGTTCGTCAGCAACCCCGATTACGCCACGGCGCCGGCACGCTCGAAGAATCGCGACGCGCTCAACGCGGCGATCGGCAAATTCACGGTGACGAAATCCACGGACACCTGGGTAAAGGAACTCAACGCGGCCGGCGTGCCTTGCGGGCCGATCTATTCGGTCGACCAGATGTTCGATGACGACCAGGTCAAGCATCTCGGCATCGCGCAGGACGTGCCCAATGCGGAGAACCGCCATCTCCGCCTGGTCAGCCAGCCGGTAACGCTGTCGCGCACCCCGAGCAAGATGGCGGCGCGGCCGCCGGAATTCGGCGAGCAGACCGACGAGGTGCTGGCGGAGTTCGGCTTTACCGCGCAGGAGATCGCGCAATTGCGGGACGCAAAAGTAGTGTGAGCATCACCGTCATCGCGGGGAGCGCAGCGGCGAGGCCGTCCAGTTCTTGCTTTCGGGATTGCGTCAATGACGGGCTATACTTTCGCCGGCCGCCATAGCCGGCCCATGCCGGCAAAGGCTTTGTCGATCACCGGCCAGAACAGCAGCACGATCGCCAGCGTCGTGATCGAGCCGACCAGGCCGTTGGACCAGAACACCTTCATGGTGCCGCCCGAGCCGATCATCGACAGCCGGAACGCGTCCTCGGCGCGACTGCCGAGCACCAGCGCCAGCGTGAACGGCGCCAGCGGAATGCCGATCTTCTTGAAGACATAGCCGACCACGCCGAAGCCAAGCATCAGCCAGATGTCGAACATCGCATTTTGGATGGCATAGGCGCCGATCGCGCAGGACACCACAATCATCGGCGCAACGGCGGCGAACGGCACGCGCAGGATCGACGCGAAGATCGGTACCGTCGTCAGCACCAGCACGAGGCCCACCACGTTGCCGAGATACATCGAGGCGATCAGGCCCCAGACGAAATCCTTGTGCTCGACGAACAGCAGCGGCCCCGGGTTGAGGCCCCATACCATCAGACCGCCGAGCAGGATCGCCGCGGTGCCGGAGCCGGGAATACCGAGCGCCAGCATCGGCAGCAGCGCCGCGGTGCCGGACGCGTGCGCCGCGGTCTCCGGCGCGAACACGCCCTCAATCCGGCCCGTGCCGAAACTTTCCGGATCCTTGGAAAAGCGTTTGGCGAGGTTGTAGCCCATGAACGACGCCGCGATCGCGCCGCCCGGCGTGATGCCGAGCCAGCAGCCGATGAAGGACGAGCGCAGCAGCGTCACCCAGTATTTCGGCAGGTCCTTCCACACCTTCAGCACGACGCGCAGGCTGATGCCGGCGGCGTGGCCGCGCAGCGCGAGGCGCTCTTCCATGGTCAGCAGGATTTCGCTGATGCCGAACAGACCGATCACGGCCACCAGGAAATTGATTCCGCGCAGCAACTCGCTGGAACCGAAAGTCATGCGCAACTGGCCGGACACGGTATCCATGCCGACGCCCGCGAGCAGCAATCCGAGCGCCATCGAGATGATGGTCTTATGCTTGGCCTCGCGGCCGAGTCCGACAAAGGAGCAGAACGTCAGCAGATACACCGCGAAGAACTCAGGCGGACCGAATTTCAGCGCGAAGGACGAGATCATCGGCGCCAGGAAGGTGATCAGCAGCACCGCGACCAGCGAGCCGACGAACGAGGAGGTGAACGCGGCGGTCAACGCTTCGGCCGCCCTGCCTTGCTGCGCCATCGGATAGCCGTCGAAGGTGGTCGCGACCGACCAGGCTTCGCCGGGAATGTTGAACAGGATCGAGGTGATGGCGCCGCCGAACAGCGCGCCCCAGTAGATGCAGGACAGCATCACGATCGCGGAGGTCGGATCCATGGTGAAGGTCAGCGGCAACAGGATCGCCACGCCGTTGGGGCCGCCAAGCCCCGGCAGCACGCCCACGAAAATGCCGAGCACCAGCCCGACCATCATCAGCGCCAGTGTTTTCCAGGTCAGCAGCACGGCAAAGCCGTGCATCAACAGGCCGAAAGCTTCCATTATTTACCCCAGATCCCAGCCGGCACCCCGTCATCCTGAGAGGCCCGGCGCGCGCCGGGCCTCGAAGGGCGGCAATCCGGATCACGCATCCCTCGAGGCTCGCAGCCTCGCTGCGAGAACCTCAGGATGACGCCGTGGCCGTTGATCGGTTTCATGATCGTCCTAACGCCCCAACGCCGCTTCGAGCGGGCCTTTCGGCATGATGACGTCGAAGGCGATATCGAAGGTCACGAACATGATGGCCGTGAACAGGAACGCGGTGAGCAGCGATTTCCACAGCGCGATCTTGCCGACCATCCGCATGAAGGCTGTGATCAGCAGGAAGCTCGCGACATACAGTCCAAGGAATTGCGTAGCCAGACAGAACAGCAGCGTCGGCACGAACACCGCCATGACGCGGCGAAGCTGCGCGCGGGTGACGAACGTCTCCGCGGCCTCGCGGCGCGACAAAAAGCCGGTGGCGAGGCCATATACGCTGGCGGCGCCCAGTATCACCGAGAGGTAGAATGGAAAGTAGCCGGGCTGCGGACCTGTCGAATCCCAGGAGACGCCGGTGCGCCAGTTGTCGTAGCCCAGCATCGCGGCCAACCCGAGCAGCATCAGCGAGACTGCGGCGTCGACGGTTGCGACATTCGTCACTGCAGGCGAATCGGGCTCCGGCGCGGTCGGATCGTCGACGACAATTTCAATTTCGGTAGTGGACATCGAGATATTTTCGTTGGCTA
Organism: uncultured Bradyrhizobium sp.; assembly: GCF_964252615.1. Lineage (NCBI taxonomy): Bacteria > Pseudomonadati > Pseudomonadota > Alphaproteobacteria > Hyphomicrobiales > Nitrobacteraceae > Bradyrhizobium > uncultured Bradyrhizobium sp. The sequence continues at coordinate 21,879 of NZ_CAXUNQ010000037.1, read as the reverse complement.
AGAGAGATCATGTCCCGGACGCGGTGCGGCATGCTTCATGCCGCTCCGCAGGACCGCGACCGCATTACTTGTCGAAGCGTCATGGCCGGGCTTTGACCCGGCCACCCATCTTCTTTGACGAGTCGCACGAAGATGGATCGATGCGCGGGGTCAAGCCCGCGCATGACGACAGTTCTTGGTGAAGTGCCTATTCCGTAGCGCCTCGCTTCGCAAGAGCGCCGCGCTGCGTCCCGGCACGCGTGTCTTGCTATTTCGCCACGAACCCCGCTTCGTTCATCAGCGACGCGTTCAGCTTGTCGTCCTCCTCGAGGAATTTCAGCATGTCGGTGCCGGTGAGGAAGATTGGCTTCAGCGCCTGCTTTTCCATGTAGTCCTTGTACTCGGGTGTCTGCGTCACCTTCTGGAACAGATCGACGTAGAACGCGACCTGATCCGGCGTCACCTTGCCGGGCAGGAACATGGCGCGCAGCATCAGATACTGCACGTCGAGGCCCTCTTCCTTGCAGGTCGGAATATCATTCCATGACTGCGTCTCCGTGACCTTGGTCTTGTAGGAAATGCGTTCCTTGTCGAACACGCAGAGCGCGCGCACCTGTCCTGCGCGCCAGACCTCGAGATTTTCGGACGGATTGTTGACGTTGGATTCGGTATGATTTCCGACTAGCTGGGTCGCGGCCTCGCCGCCCGACTTGTAAGGCAGATAGGAGAATTTGGCGCCGGTCTTCTGCTCCATGAATACCGTGAGCACGTGATCTTCGCGTTTCGAGCCGGTGCCGCCCATCTTGAACGGCGAACCGGCTGATTTCGCGGCCTCGATGAATTCCTTCACCGTCTTCGGTCCGGCGGCGTTGTCCCACAGCACGAACTGATCGAGCGCCACCACCGACACCGGCGTGAGTTCGCGCCAGTTGAACGGAATTTTTGCCGACAGCGGCAACATGTAGATCAGCGAATAGGCGATCAGCACCTTGTTGGCGTCGCCGTCGCTGGATTTCATGTACATCAGCGCTTCGGCGCCGGAGGCTCCGCCCTTGAGCGAGACCACCATCGGCTGCTTCATCAGATTGTTTTTCTGAATCGCGGCCTGCATCATCCGCGCCATCTGGTCGGAGGCGCCGCCGGCACCCGCCGCGACCACGATCTCGACCGGTTTTGTAGGCTCCCAGGCCGCAATCGCCGGTGCGCCCGCCAGCATGGCGGCAAGCGCGACCGTTGTTTTCAGAAGATTTCGCATGTGTTTCGTCCCTGTGTGGTTTGTGCAGGCGCAGTCAATGGTGATTGGAGGCCACTTTGCGGGTTATCCCATGGCAGTTCAAGCGGATCAGACTGCACGCGACTTACGACTTTCGCCCAGCCCCGTCATTGCCGGGCTTGACCCTACGAGATTCACACATCTCGTCATACGCGGGCCTGACCCGCGTATCCATCCATCTTCGGAAGAGTCGTTTCGAAGGGGATGGATGGCCGGGTCAAGCCCGCGCATGACGAGTTCACCCTACTTCCCCTTGAACTTCGGCGTGCGCTTGTTGAGGAAAGCATCCATGCCCTCGCGAAAATCCTCGCTCATATAGGCACGCAGGATCAAATCCTCCCCCTCCTCGCGCGACAGCGTGCGGCGGATGCGGCGTACCGCTTCCTTGGTCACTTCGAGCGTGATCGGGGCGTGGCTCGCCACCAGTTTCGCGGTTTCATCGGCGCGGCGCTGCAGCGCCTCCACGTCGGGCACGATTTCGTTGAGCAGACCAAGCGCCAGCGCTTCCGGCGCCTCGACCAGCCGCGCCTTGAAAATCAAATCCTTGGTCCGCGCCGGACCGATCAGCGAGACCAACCTGGAGATGTTGGACATCGACAGGCAATTGCCGAGCGTTCGCGCGATGGGAAAACCGATCCGCGTCGCCGCCGTGCCGATGCGGATGTCGCAGCAGGCCGCGATCCCCGCGCCGCCCCCGGTGCAGGCGCCGGCAATCGCCGCAATAGTCGGGACCCGGCATTGCTCGAGCGCGCCAAGCACGCGGTCGATCCGCGCTTCGTATTCGAGCGCATCCTGCGATGTCTTGAAGGCGCGGAATTGCGAGATGTCGGTGCCGGATGCGAAGGCTTTTTCACCGCTGCCGGTGAGAATCATCGCCTTGATCGAACGGTCGGCATTGACCGTTTCGCAGATCGCCGCCATCTGCTCATACATCGCAAAGGTCAGCGCGTTGCGCGCCTGCGGACGGTTGAAGGTGATCCGGGCGATGCCGTCCTCTATGCTGTAGAGAAGATCTTCGGTCGCGGTTACCGGGACGTTCATGGTATGCTCTTTCTGTGCGCCTGTTCATCCTCGCGAGGTGGATACGGCCTCCGGCCGCCCTTGATGGATGAAGCGTTCCAAAATCAGGGCCACAGATCGTCATACGCGGGCTTGACCCGCGTATCCACCCATCTTCGCAAGAGTCTTTGCCAAGGGATGGATTGCCGGGTCAAGCCCTGCTGGATTCACACAACTCGTCATACGCGGGATTGACCCGCGTATCCATCAGTTCGGAAGATGTCGTTTGGAGAGGATGGATTGCCGGGTCAGCCCGGCAATGACGGCCGAGATGCGTGCATATGGGAGGGTCATGCCCGGCAACAACGGCTTTTAACGCTACGCCACCGCCGCCTTCGGCATCGGCACCACGTCGCGGCCCTTGAGCACTTCCATCGCCGCCATCACGCCGCCCGTGCGGTGCGGCACCTTGGCGAGATCAAGGCCCATCTCGACGCCGGCCAGCGTGCCCATCAGCATCAGGTCGTTGAAATGCCCGATATGGCCGATGCGGAATACCTTGCCCTTGATCCTGTTGAGCCCGGTGCCGAGCGACATGTCGAAGTTTTCCAGCACGACTTTGCGGAAATGGTCGGCGTCGTGTCCGTCAGGCATCACCACGCCGGTCAGCGCCGGGGAATGCGCGTGCGGATCGGCACACTGCGTTTCCAGCCCCCACGCCTTCGCCGCCGCGCGCGTTGCGGCGCTGTGGCGCCTGTGCCGGGTCCAGACGTTTTCCAGGCCTTCTTCCTCGAGCATCGCTATGGCTTCTTTCAGCCCGAACAACAGATTGGTTGCCGGCGTATAGGGCCAGGTCCCGACCTTGTTGATCGCGATCACGTCCATCCAGTCCCAATATGACCGCATTCCCGGATTGGCCTTTGCAGCCGCAAGCGCCTTGTCCGATACGGCGTTGAAACCAAGCCCGGGGGGCAGCATCAAGCCTTTCTGGGATCCTGCGACGGTCACGTCGACCCCCCAGGCGTCGTGCTCGTATTCCAGCGAGCCCAGACCGGAAATGCTGTCGACCATCAGCAGCGCCGGATGCTTGGTGCGATCCATGATCTTGCGGACCTCGAGCGGATGGGTAACGCAGCCGGTCGAGGTTTCGTTGTGCACGACGCAGACGGCCTTGATCTGGTGGGTGCGATCGGCGGCCAGCCGCGTCTCGATCAGGTCCAGGTCGGCGCCGCGCCGCCAGTCGCCGGGGATCCAGTCAATGTCGAGCTTGAATTTCTCGGCGATGCCGCGCCACAGCACGGCGAACTGGCCGGTTTCAGCCATCAATACCTTGTCACCGGGCTGCAGCGTATTGACGATTGCCGCTTCCCAGGCGCCGGTGCCCGAGGACGGATAGATGATGACCGGCTGCCTGGTGCGGAATATGCGCTGGATACCGGTCAGGACCTCGAGGCCGAGCGCGCCGAATTCCGGACCGCGATGGTCCATGGTGGGCATGTCCATCGCCCGCAGCACCCGGTCGGGCACGTTGGTCGGTCCTGGAATCTGTAAGAAATGCCGTCCTGTATGCAGGCTCATTGGGGGCGTCCTTCCCGGCGGGCTGGCGGTTTTCAAGCGTCCGAATATCACTATTTGGCGGGCTTGTCCCGCAGCCCAGGGGCGCCGTCAATCCCCAGGAAAGGTAGGGCTATGCCCGCAAAGCCGAATATCGGATACAAGGCTCGAAGACATCACACGAGATTGAACGATGGCGGCGCGGCGAGCCGAAAAAATCCGGAATTCAGCGGAAAACAGCGCCTTGGCCTTGCGTCTTGGACGGGAAATCACCGGCGACGTATGGTTCGATTCCTTCAACCGCGGCCGGTACGCTACCGATGCCTCGTTTTACCAGATCATGCCGCTGGGCGTCGTGGTTCCCCGTACCATGGACGAGGCGTTACGGGCGCTCGCCATTGCCCGCGACGATGGATGCATCGTCACCCCGCGGGGCGGCGGAACCTCGCAGTGCGGCCAGACCGTCAATGACGGCGTCATCATCGACTTTTCCAGGCACCTGAACCGCATTCTGTCGCTCGATGCCGCGAACCGGAGCTGCGTGGTCGAACCCGGCATCGTTCTGGACGACCTCAACCGGCAGCTCAAAAAGCACGGGCTGTGGTTTCCCGTCGATGTCTCCACCGCATCGCGCGCCACCATCGGCGGCATGGCCGGCAATAATTCCTGCGGCGGCCGATCGCTGCGATACGGCACCATGCGCGACAATACGCTGTCGATGCAGGCGGCCCTCGCCGACGGCCATCTGCTGCGCTTTGGCGACGTGGCTCGCGATTTTCCGCAATTGAATCACGGCGATGCCGGACTCGGCCTGTTTCGCGACCTGCTCGCGCTCGGCGAGCGCGAGGCGGTCGAGATCGCGGACAAATTCCCAAAAGTGCAGCGCCGGGTCGGCGGCTACAATCTCGATGCGCTGGTGCCGCGCAATGCGCCAAACAACATGGCGCACCTGCTGGTCGGCTCCGAAGGCACGCTGGCCTTCACCACTCAGGTCGAGTTGAAGCTCTGGCCCGTCATCCGCAACAAGGTGCTCGGCGTCTGCCATTTCGGCAGCTTTTACGAGGCCATGGATGCCGCGCAGCATCTGGTGAAACTGGGCCCGATCGCCGTGGAGCTGGTCGATCGCACTATGATCGCGCTCGGCCGCGAGATCGCGATGTTCCAGCCCGTCATCGGCACGGCCGTGCGCGGCGATCCCGATGCGGTGCTGATCGTCGAGTTTGCCGAAGCGGATCAGGGCGAAAACCTGGGACGCTTGAAACAGCTCGGCGAGCTGATGGCCGATCTCGGCTTTGGCTGGAATAACCCGCAGCGCAAATGGGGCGGCGTGGTCGAGATCGTCGAGCCGGCGCTGCAGACCGGCATCGCCGAATTCCGCGCCGCCGGCCTCAACGTGATGATGTCGATGAAGCAGGAAGGCAAGCCGGTGTCGTTCGTCGAGGACTGCGCGGTGCCGCTGCCGCATCTTGCCGACTACACCAAGCGGCTCAACGAAATCTTCGCAAGACACGGCACCCGCGGCACCATGTACGCGCATGCCTCGGAAGGCTGCCTGCATGTCCGGCCGGTGCTGAATCTCAAACTGGAGAAGGACGTCAAGGCGATGCGCGCCATCGCCGAGGAAACCTTCGCAATGGTGCGCGACTACAAGGGTTCGCATTCCGGCGAGCACGGCGACGGCATCGTGCGCTCGGAATTTCACGCGGCGATGTTCGGCGAGCGCATTGTCGCCGACTTCAGGGAGGTCAAGCAGCGTTTCGACCCCGGCAATGTGCTCAATCCCGGCAAGATCGTCGATCCGCCGAAAATGGATGACCGTTCGCTGTTTCGCTATCCGCCGGACTACAGGATTGGCGATTTGAAGACGGTGCTGGACTGGTCGGCCTATCCCGGCGCCGGCGGCGGTTTCCAGGGCGCGGTCGAGATGTGCAACAACAACGGCGCCTGCAGGAAACTGGAAGGCGGCGTGATGTGTCCGTCGTATCGCGCCACCCGCGACGAGAAGGATGTCACGCGGGGCCGCGCCAACACCTTACGGCTGGCGATCTCGGGCCGGCTTGGCCCCGATGCGCTGGCATCCGACGAAATGATGGACACCCTGAAACTCTGCGTCTCCTGCAAGGCCTGCCGCCACGAATGTCCGACCGGCGTCGACATGGCGAAGATGAAGATCGAGGTGCTGAGCGCGCGCGTTGCCAGGCACGGGCTGTCGCTGCGCGACCGCATGGTCGGCTATCTGCCGCATTACGCCGCGCTGGCGTCGCGCCTTGCGCCATTGGCCAACCTGCGCAACAACAGCCCGCTGCTGCGCGCGCTGTTCGAAAAATTTGCCGGCATCAGCGCGCAGCGCAGCCTGCCGCAGTGGCGGCGCGATGTGTTCGCGCCCGCCGGTGAAACGTTCGGCCCTGCCGACGGGCGCGAGGTGGTACTGTTCGCCGACACGTTCAATCGCGCCTATGAGCGCGAAAACCTCGAAGCCGCCCTGCATGTGCTGGTGGAAGGCGGTTATCGTGTCCGCCTGCCGCGACCCCCGCGCGGAAAACGTCCGCTATGCTGTGGACGCACCTTCCTTTCGGCCGGGCTGGTTAGCCAAGCGGGCGCCGAACTGGATCGGCTGGTTGCGACCTATGCGCCGTTTGCCGCGCGTGGCGTGCCCATCGTCGGGCTCGAGCCGAGCTGCCTGCTGACCCTGCGCGACGAACTGCTGTCGCTGCGGAGCGACGATGCGGCAAACAGCGTGGGTGCGCACGCTTTGCTGTTCGAGGAGTTTCTGGTGCAAGAGGCCGAAGCCGGCCGTCTGCGGCTGCCGCTGCGTCCCATCGCCGGCACCGCGCTGGCGCACGGCCACTGCCATCAGAAGTCCTTCGGCGCGTTCAAGCCGGTCGAGCAGGTTCTTCGCCTCGTTCCCGGCCTCAAGGTCGAAACCGTCGAGTCAAGTTGCTGCGGCATGGCCGGCGCATTCGGCTATGGTGCCGACACCTACCAGGCGTCGATGCGGATGGCCGAGCTGTCGCTGCTTCCTGCGATCCGCAAGGCTGAGCCGACGACGCTTGTCGTCGCCGACGGCACCTCCTGCCGGCACCAGATCGCCGATGGCGCGGGCCGTGCGGCACTTCACGTCGCACGCGTGCTGGCGATGAGCCTGGATGGCGCGCAAACCAACCACGGCCGTCATTCCGGGGCGCGGGCCCTTGCGAGCGTTTCGCGCGGAGCACTGGCGACGCCCCGGAATGACGGTATTAACTGAAAGGAACAACACCATGGTCGACCTCACCCTCGACGTTGCACGCAAAATCCTGGATGTGGCTCTCGCAAAGGGCGTCGAGAAAAAACTAAAACCGCTGGTGGTGGCCGTGCTTGACGCGCGCGGCTGCGTGAAAGTCAGCGCCGCACAGGACGGCACCAGCCTGCTGCGCGGCGAGATTGCCCATGGCAAGGCCTACGGGGCATTGGCAATGGGCATGGGATCGCGGGCGCTGTTCCAGCGCGCCCAGGAACAGGCCTATTTCATCGGCGCGGTAAACACGCTGGCGCAGGGCCGGATGGTGCCGGTGCCCGGCGGCGTGTTGATCCACGACGCCAGCGGCGCGCTGCTGGGCGCCGTCGGCGTCAGCGGCGATACCTCGGACAATGACGAGATTTGCGCGGTGGCGGGTATCGAGGCGGCAGGATTGAAGGCGAATGCGGGGTAGAAGGAGCGCAACCGCACCCACAACGTCGTCCCGCAAAGGCGGGGACCCATACACACCGAGCGTAATTTTAGGCACGCTGGGGCAGAGGCCATCTTTCAATATGAAATCCGGTGGTTATGGGTAACCGCTTCGCCGGGACGACAGCCCGAGTTTACTTCCCCTTCCAAACCGGCTTGCGCTTTTCTGCAAACGCCGCGAGACCCTCTTTCGCGTCCTCGGTCATCGCGGTCAGCGCGATCTGGCTTTCGGTATAGGCGATGCTCTGGTCGAACGACATCGACGCGATGGCCCGCATGGCATATTTGCCGCGCCGGATTGCGGTCGGTGACTTGTCGATGACCCGACCGATCAGCCATTCGATCTTTGCATCGAGTTCCGCTGCCGGCACCACATGATTGAGAAGTCCTGCAGCTAGCGCGGCGCGCGCGTCGAACGGCTCGCCGGTCAGCGCCCACTCGTTGATCAGCCGCCGCGGCGCGATAGCCTGCAACAGGCTCATCACCTGCATCGGGAATACGCCAACCTTCACCTCCGGCAGGCCGAAGATCGCGTTTTCCGCCGCCACGGCCATGTCGGTCATGCACAATAACCCCATGCCGCCGGCCATGCAGACGCCGTTGACCCGCGCGATCGCCGGTTTTGTCGCATTTTGCGACAGCCGCAACAGATCGGCATAATCGACATTGGGCCTGGCGAAATCGAACGCAAAGGCGGCACCTGTGTTGACAAGGTCGGCACCGGCGCAAAACGCCTTGTCGCCGGCGCCGGTCAGCACGATCACGCGGACCTCCGCGTCATCATGCGCGTCGCGAAAACCTTTTGCGATGCCGGCGACCACATCGCTGTTGATGGCGTTGCGCTTTTCCGGCCGGTTGATGGCGATCCAGAACGCCTGGCCGCGCTTCTCGAGGATCACGCTGGTGTTGTCGGTCATTGCCCTGCTCGCTCAATCCTGCTGGTAGAAACTGCTTTGATTTCGGCGATCATCTTTCCGGTCGTCACCTGCTCGCCTTCGGCGACATCGATGGAGGAAATCGTGCCCGAAACCGGCGCGATATGCACATGTTCCATCTTCATCGCCTCCAGCGTCACCAGCGGCCGGCCGGCCTCGACCCGCTCGCCCTGGCTCACCAGGATCGCGACGATACGGCCATTCATCGCCGCGCGTACCCGGCCGTCGCTGCCTTCAGCCGCCACCCTTGCCGGAGTTGCCAGCGTCAGGTCGCGGACGGCCAGCGTCACGCCATGGTGCAGGATATAAAGACGATCGCCCTCGCGGAGGAAGCGCGCCGATTGCATCAGGCCGTCGAGGCGGAAACGGATGCGGTCGCGGCCGAGCTCATCGATCTCGAACCGGACGTCATGACCGTCGCGACTTGCGGCATAACCCCCGTCGCGCTCGCGCACGAAGTCCAGTTCGTGAATTTTCCCGTCAAGTTCAATCCGCGCCGCAATCGGAAATGTCGCCGCCAGCGTACGTCCGCCTCGCCACACCGGCGCATGGCGGTCGGTGACGTGGAGCAGCAATGCCGCCAGCGCCGCATCCGAAATCCCGGCCCCCGCGCGCGGCGCGAGCAGGTCATCGCGGTATTGCCGGATAAAGCCGGTGGCCGCCTCGCCCGCCGCGAACGCCGGGTGACGCAGGCATGCGGTGAGAAATGCCTGATTGGTGGTGACGCCGAACGCGACGGTGTGTTCAAGGCCGTCAATCAGCTTGCGGCGGGCCTCGTCGCGGGTCGCACCGCACGCAATGATCTTGGCGATCATCGAATCGTAGAACGGCGGAATTTCGGAGCCGGATTGCATCGCGTGTTCGACGCGCAATGCGCCGGGTATCTGCCACAGCGCCATCCGTCCCGACTGCGGCATGAAGTCATGGCCGGCGTCCTCCGAGCACAGCCGCGCTTCGATGGCGTGGCCGGAAAACCTGATATCGGCCTGCGTCAAGCGCAGCGGCTCACCTGCGGCGACACGCAACTGCAGTTCGACGAGGTCCAGGCCGGTAACGGCCTCGGTAACGGGATGCTCGACCTGCAGCCGCGTATTCATTTCCATGAAGTAGAATTCGCCGCTGGCGTCGAGCAGGAATTCCAGCGTTCCGGCTCCTTCGTAGCCGATCGACTGGATGGCCGTGACCGCGATGGCGCCCATCCGCGCCCGCAATTCCGGCGACACCGCCGGCGACGGCGCTTCCTCGATCAGTTTCTGATGCCGCCGCTGCACCGAGCAATCGCGCTCTCCTAGGTGAATGGCGCTGCCGTGGCGGTCGCCGAACACCTGGATTTCGATGTGGCGCGCGTTAACGAGGGCACGCTCCAGAATCACGCCGGGGTCGCCGAACGCGCTCTGCGCTTCGGACCGCGCGCTGCGCACAAGATCCGGAAACGCCGCAGCGTCCTGCGCAAGCCGCATGCCGCGCCCGCCGCCGCCGGCCACCGCCTTGATCATGACGGGGAATCCGATCTTTTCCGCCTCGGCGAGCAGGACAAGGTCGCTCTGGTCGTCACCCTGATAGCCGGGCACGCAGGGCCCGCCGGCGGCCTGCATGAGCGCCTTGGCTCCGGCCTTGTTGCCCATCGCCCTGATGGATTCCGGCGACGGGCCGATGAACACCAGCCCCGCATCGCGGCATGCGGCGGCGAATTCCTCGTTCTCGGCGAGGAAGCCGTAGCCGGGATGCACCGCGTCGGCACCGCTTGACTTCGCCGCGGCGATGATCGCCCGGATGTCGAGATAGGATTGCGCCGGCAGCGCCTCGCCAATGTACACCGCTTGGTCGGCTGCGCGCACATGCAGCGCATCGGCGTCGGCGCGCGAATACACCGCCGCCACGCCATAGCCAAGGCGGCGCGCGGTACGCATGATGCGCAAAGCGATCTCGCCGCGATTAGCGATCAGGATTTTATTGAACGGCGTAGGCTTCGATTCGCCATTCATGGCCGCGCCACCGAAAACTGCATGGCTTGCGGATTGCGCGCCTCCGCCTCGCGACAGATCGCCAGCACCTCGGCCAGAATGCTGCGTGTATCGCGCGGATCGATCACGCCGTCGTCGAGCAGCCGGGCGCTGGTCGAAAACACGTCCATCTGGCCGTCGAATACGCCGATGATTTCGGCCTTCATCGCATCGAGCCTTTGCCGCTCGACCGGCTTGCCGCGCCGGATCGCGGCGGCCTCGGTGACGATAGCCATGGTTTCAGCGGCCTGCTCGCCGCCCATCACCGCGGTCTTGGCGTTCGGCCATGAAAAACAGAAGCGCGGATGAAAGCCGCGCCCGCACATGCCGTAATTGCCGGCGCCGAACGATGCACCGCAGTAGATGGTGATCTGCGGCACGGTGGCCGATGTCACCGCCTGGATCATTTTCGAGCCGTGCTTGATCATGCCGGCCTCTTCGTAGGCCTTGCCCACCATGTAACCGGTGGTGTTGTTCAGATACAGCAGCGGCGTGCGCGACTGGCAGCATCCTTGAATGAAATGCGTCGCCTTATTGGCACCGGGGACATCGAGCGGGCCGTTGTTGGTGATGATGCCGACGGCATGCGCTTCGATACGCGCGTGGCCGCACACCGTGGCAGGACCGTAGGCCGGAGAGAATTCCAGGAAATCGGAATCGTCGATGATGCGCGCGATCACCTGCCGCATATCCACCGGACGCCGGTAGTCCATCGGCACGATGCCCAGCAATTCCTCCGGATCACAGCGCGGCGGACGAATTGCCGCCGGCGGTCCGGCGGCAGCGGGCCGGCCCCATTCCAGCTTGGCCACGATGTCGCGCGCGATCCGCAACGCGTCGCGATCATCTTCGGCGAGATAATCGCCGAGCCCGGAAACACTGGTGTGCATCTCGGCGCCGCCGAGTTCTTCTTCGGTGGCGATTTCTCCGGTCGCTGCCTTGAGCAGCGGGGGGCCTGCGAGAAACGCCCGGGTGCGTCCGCGCACCATCACAATGTAATCCGACAGTCCGGTCTGATAGGCGCCTCCGGCGGTCGATGAGCCGTGCGTCACCGTCACCACCGGCAGACCCGCCGCCGAAAGCCGCGCCAGGTTGCGAAAGATGTTGCCGCCCCGGATAAAATCCTCGACGCGGTAGCGCAGCAGATTGGCGCCGGCGCTCTCGACCAGTTGCACGTAAGGCAGCTTGTTCTCGAGCGCCATTTCCTGCACCCGCAGCGTCTTGTCGAGGCCGTAGGGCTGCAGGGCGCCCGCATCGATGCCGGAATCATTGGCGCTGACCATGCAGCGCACGCCCGAAACAAAACCGATCCCGGCGATCAGGCCGCCGCCCGGCACGCTTTTGTCCGCGTTCGGGACGTCGAACATATAACCCGCCAGTGTCGACAACTCGAGAAAGGGCGAGCCGGGATCGAGCACCAGCGCCACGCGCTCGCGCGGCAGCAATTGGCTGCGGTTGTGGAAGCGGTCCTTTGCGGCAGCCGATGCTTCGCGGGTGCGGTGTTCCAGCGCCCGGATGCGGCCGACCAGCGCCAGCATGCCCTCGCGGTTGGCCTTGAACGCGTCACTCGCGGGCGCAATGGTAGAGTCAATGACCGGCATGGCCGCCGATCTGCCGATGCAGCGACGTCGCCGCCGTCATGCGGAGGTGTCCGGCATGCTTCATGCCGGGCCTCGAAGGATGGGCCGCAAACGCGCTTGTGGCCATCGTTCGAGACGCCGCTCGGGCGCGCGGCTTCTCGAGATGACGGAAGTGCTTGGGGGAGCGCATCACCGCAATATCCCGAAAATCTGCCGCGCCTCCGCAGGGCTCGCAACCTCTCGTCCGGCGCGGCGGGCGCACGCCGCCAAACTCTCGATCAACCGGCCGTTCGATGTCACCTTGGTGCCGTCGCCCAGATAGAACGTGTCCTCCAGCCCGCTGCGCAGGTGGCCGCCCAACTCGGCGCAGCGCTGATGCAGCGGCCAGATTTCGGCGCGGCCGATCGCGGTGACCTGCCAGCCGGCGTCCGGCGGCTTCAGCTTGAGCAGGATCGGCAGCAATTCCACATCGGCCGGCATGCCTGAAGCTACGCCCATCACGAAGTTATATCCCAGCGGTCCTGCATACATCCCGGTCTGCCGGTACATGCCGACGCAGCGCACGATGCCGACGTCGAAGCATTCGAATTCGGGAATCGTGTTCGCTTCTTTCATGACGTCGAGATAGGCCTGCACCTTTTCCACCGCGTTATCGAACATCATGGGCGGCCACGCCCAGGTATTGTCGCTTTTCACCTTCAGATAATTCAGCGAACCGGCGTTGCAGGCTGCCATCTCCGGCCTGGTTTCGCGCACGCAATCCAGCGCACCTTGATAATTCGCCCCCGCGGTGCCCGTGGTGTGATTGATGACGACCCCGGGGCAGGCCTGGCGGATGGCCTGCTGGATTTCGCGCGAGACGCCGACATCCCATGACGGCAGATGGCCCTGGCCCGGCGCCTGCCGGCGCAGATGAATGTGCATCACGCTGGCGCCGGCATCGAATGCGGCTTTGGCTTCGCGCGCCATTTCCTCCGGCGTCACCGGCATGTGATGCTGCTTCGGGTCGGTCAGCACGCCGTTCAGCGCGCAGGTGATGACGGCCTTGTCGCTCATGGCTGAAGCGTCCCCCGATCGCTCTCTTGCGGAGCGATGCACAGAATACAGAAATAGAAGGCGATGTCACCGGCGGCACGTGTCCCGGGCGCGGTGCTGCGTGCAACGCCGCTTCGCAGAACCGGACCGCCCGAAACACGGTGTTCGCGACGGCCCCGGCTCAGCGTCCACGGCATGGGACTCACGTCCGCTTCGGCACCTGCTGCTGCTCACCGGCGAGATTCTCGGCCGCAACGGCGCGCCTGTATCCGTCGCGCGCCTGCAGACGCCGCCAATAGGCCGCGACGTTCGGACCGAAATCTCTGGCAAGACCGATGTTTTCGGCAAGGCGCAAGGCATAGCCGACCAAAATATCGGCGGCGGTAAAGCGGTCCGCACACAGCGTGTCACTCTTTCCGGTGGCCGCTTCGACCGCCCGAAGCCTGCCCAGAAACCATTTGGCATAGTCGGCCGCGACTTGCGGGTTGCGCCGCTCTTCGGGTTCGAGTTGCGTGTAGCGCAGCACCAATGTCTGCGGGAATGTCAGCGTCGCATCGCTGAAATACATCCAGTTCAGGAACGCGCCATAATCGGATTCTGCGACATCGACCACCAACGGCGTCGGTCCGTATCGCGTGCCGAGATAGTGGCAGATGCCGGATGATTCCGACATCCGGGTTTCGCCATCGATCATATACGGGATGGTGCCGAGCGGATTGATGGCGAGATAGTCCTTGGCGAACACCCGCGGCGGAAACGGCAGCATCTTGAGGTCGTAGGCCAGGCCGAGTTCTTCCAGCATCCACAGCGGACGAAACGACCGCGCGGCATTGCAGTGGTAAAGCGTGATCATGATATCATCCCTTGATTCTGTCATTGCCGGGCTTGATTCTAGTGGATGCACACATCTCTGCCGTCATTGCCGGGCTTGCCCCTACTGGATGCACATATCTCTGCCGTCAATGCGGGCTTGATCCTGCTGGATTCACACATCTCGTCATACGCGGGCTTGACCCGCGTATCCATCACCTTTGGAATCCTCTTTTAAAGGATGGATTGCCGGGTCAAGCCCGGCCATGACGAAGAAGAATCATAATCCCATCTGCCTGCTCGCAAGATCCTTCATGATCTCCTCGCTGCCGCCGCCGATGGCGTTGACCTTGACCTCGCGGTAGATGCGCTCGACCTTGATGCCGCGCATGAAACCGGCGCCGCCGAAAATCTGCACCGCTTCGGACGCGCAGAACGCCATGGTCTGGGTAGCCTGGTTCTTCAGCATGCAGATCTCCGCCACCGGATTCTCGCCCCGGTCGAGCCGCCACGCCAGCAGTTCCAGCATCGCCTGCGATGCAGTTACGCGTTGCGCCATATCGACCAGCTTGTGCCTGATCACCTGATGCTGCGCGAGCGGTTTGCCGAAGGTATGCCGCTGCCTGGCATATTCGATCGCCTCGTCGAGGCAGACCCGCGCTGCGGCTATACAGCCCGCCGCCATGGTCAGCCGCTCGCCGTTGAAGTTGTGCGTGATAATCTTGAAGCCGGCGCCCTCCTCGCCGAGCAGGTTGCCGGCCGGCACACGGCAATCGTCGAAATGCAGCGTTGCGGTATCCGACGCCCACCAGCCCATTTTCTTCAAAGGCGTGCGCGACAGCCCCGGCGTATCGCCTTCGATCACCAGCAGGCTGACGCCGCCTCTGCCCGGCCCGCCGGTGCGCACGGCGGTGGTGATGTAGTCGGCGCGCATGCCCGAGGTGATGAAGGTTTTTTCGCCGTTCACCACGTAGACGTCGCCGTCGCGCCGCGCCGAGGTGCGCAGGTTGGCGACATCCGATCCGCCTGACGGCTCGGTGATGGCCAGCGCGGAAATCTTCCTGCCCGAAAGAATCTCAGGCAGCACCCGCGCCTTGAATTCCGGCAAACCGGCGCGCGCGATCGGCGGCGCGCCGATCGAATTGCTTTTCAGGCTGGCGCTGACGCCGCCGCAGCCCGCCCGCGCCAGTTCCTGCACAGCCACGATCCACATGAAGTTGTCGGCCTCGGTGCCTCCGTATTGTTCGGGAAAGCCGAGGCCAAGCAGTCCGATTTCCGCGGCTTTCTCATACAGCACGCGCGGGAAGCCGCCGGCCTCATCCCATTCATGCGCGTAAGGCTCGATCTCTTTTTCGACGAAGCGGCGTACCACCTCGCGGTAGGCGAGGTGCTCGGCGCGATAGAAGGGGCTGCTGGTCACGATCTCCCCCCGGAAGCTGAGTTTTATACCGTCATTCCGGGGCGCGCGAAGCGCGAACCCGGAAACCATAACCATGATCGGAGATTATGGATTCCATGCCTGCGCCAGGTGGCGCATCCCGATGACGACGGTGGATTAATCCGCGCCAGCGCCTGCCCCGGCCTTCTTCACCCACACCTTGTTGTCGTGAAACGCGGCGCCGCCGACGGGCGCGACCGCATCGGCGCCGGTCAGCGTGTTGATCCCCCGTCCGCCGATGTGGGCATGGTTGGGCTGGATCGACTCGGCGATCAGCACGCCGCGGCGCAGGCCGTCGAACAGTTTTACCGTCAGCGTCGTTTGCCCCCGGGTATTGCCGAGCGTCACGGCGTCGCCGTCGGCAATCCCCAGCCGCGCGGCATCGGCCGGATGCATCATCACCGATGGTGCACCCTCGCGCGCCTGCGAGGATGGCGTCTCGTTGAAAGTGGTGTTGAGAAAACTGCGCGACGGGCTGGTAGCAAGGCGGAACGGATGCGCCTCGTCGGCTTCTTCAATGATGGTCCAGTGATCGGGCAGCGACGGCATCTGCTCCCATGGACCCATCCCGGCGATGCCCCATGGCGGGTGCGCCCAATCCGCCTTGAAGTGAAACTTCTTGTCCGCATGCCCAAAGCCGTCGAGGTAGTGCGAGGTACGGAAGTCCGGCTGAATGTCGCGCCACAGATCGGCCTGCAGCGTGTCGATATCGCCATGCCCGCTTTTCTTCAGCGTTACGTCGATCAATTCGCGCGGCGACATTTCGAAACCTGGATGCCTCGCGCCCAGCCGCGCGGCAAGAGCCTGCAGCACCTCATGGTTTGAACGGCATTCGCCGGGCGGCTCGATCAGTTTCGCGCCCACCGAAATGTGCTGGTGGCCGCCTCCATAATAGAGATCGTCATGTTCCATGAACATGGTCGCGGGCAGCACGATGTCAGCCATTTGCGCGGTTTCGGTCATGAACTGCTCATGCACGGCCACGAACAAGTCTTCTCGCGCAAAGCCCTGCCGCACCAGATCCTGCTCCGGCGCCACCGTCATCGGGTTGGTATTCTGGATCAGCATGGCCTTGACCGGGCCGCCGCCGATCAAGGCTTCCGCGTCACCGGTCAGGATGCGTCCGATCTTCGACTGGTCCATCACCCGGGTGGCGCGGTCGATGGCGTCACGGCCTTCGATCACGGATTCATTGAACTTCCAGATCGCCAGATTATTGAAAAACGCGCCGCCGCCTTCATACTGCCAGGCGCCGGTCACCGCCGGAATGCACAGCGCCGCATGCATCTGCGCAGCACCGTTGCGGCTGCGGGTAAAACCATAGCCGAAGCGGAAGAACGAACGCCTGGTCTGGCCGACATTGCGGGCGAAGGCTTCGATTTCCTCCACCGGAACCCCGCAGATCGACGAAGCCCATTGCGGCGTCCGGGTCGCCAGGTGCGCCTCGAGTTCCGCGGGGCAATCGGTGTAGCGTTCCATATAGGCGCGATCGGCAAAGCCCTCGCGGAACAGTACGTGCATGACGCCGCAGGCGAAGGCACCGTCGGTCCCCGGCCGCAGGATGATCTTGATGTCGGCCTGCTTCATGGTGTCGTTGTGATAGATATCCACCACAGCGATCTTCGCGCCGCGTTCTTTGCGAGCGCGCATCGCATGGGTCATCACATTGACCTGGGTGTTCACCGGGTTGGTGCCCCAGATCACGATCAGGTCGGAAACGCCCATCTCGCGCGGGTCGACGCCGGCGATCCTGCCGGTGCCGATGGCAAATCCGACGCGGGCGACGTTGGCGCAGATGGTCGAGTAGAAACGGGAATATTTCTTCACATGGGTGAGGCGGTTGATGCCATCACGCATGACAACACCCATGGTGCCCGCGTAATAATAAGGCCACACCGATTGCGCGCCGAAGTCGCGCTCGGCGGCATCGAACCTCGCTGCGATCTCATCCAGCGCCTCCTCCCACGAAATGCGCGCGAACTGGCCGGAGCCTTTTGCGCCGGTCCGGCGCAGCGGGTGCATCAGGCGGTCGGGATGATGGATGCGCTCGGCATAGCGCGCGACCTTGGCGCAGACCACTCCCGCGGTGTAGCTTTGCAGCCTGGAGCCGCGCACCCGGCCGATGGTCTGGCCGCCGATCACCTCGACGTCGAGGGCGCAGGCAGACGGGCAGTCATGCGGACAGGTGGAGTGCCGGATATCGATCTTGGCGCGCTGGTTCATGGGCTGGAGGGATACCACATAGTGCGGGCTTGATGATATGCAGATTGTGAGGGACCACCATCGTCGCCCCGGGACTCCCGGTCCGGAACGGGTTTTCCCGCGAATCGTTCTATGATGACTTTTTTCAGGAGTCCATGATGACCGGATCGAAATGGCTTGCCGCGATGTCTCTTTCAAGCTTGCTGATTGCCGTGCCCATCGCGGCACAGGCGGCGGACTATGCCGTCCGCCGGCACCATCACCGCCATCACCATGTTCACGTTCGCCATCACATCCCCTGGTTCAGCTATCTTCATAATTACGGGCCGGGCCCCTTCCCCGGCACCTGGGCGTATTACGACGGCCCGACCTCCGTCCGCTGCAAACAGAGCGCCGCCGCCTATCGCGGTCAGGACGGCCGCCGGCATCCGTGCTTCTGAGGTGCAATGACCGAGCACATCGCGTCCCCGGCGCGATGAGCGCACCGCAAGAGCGTTGCGCTGCGTTGGGGCACAAAGTCACTCGTTGCCGATTCCCATCTCTTTCATCACACGCGCGTATTTGGCGAGTTGCTCGCGCGTCAACGCGCCGAGGTCTTCGGCTGAGCTGCCGCGTACCGTAAAACCGAGGTTTTCGAGCCTGGCGCGGATGTCCGGATCGCCGATGGCTTTGAGCACTTCCGCATTGAGCCTTGCGATGATGTCCTTCGGCGTGCCGGCCGGCGCCAGGATCGCGAACCATGAATTGAACAGAAAGCCCGGCAGCCCGGATTCGGAAACGGTCGGCACGTCGGGAAACTGCGGCAGCCGGTTTGACGTGGTGACGCCGATCAGTTTCAGCGAATTGCCGCGCACCAGCGCCGCCACCGTCCCCAGCCCCTGGAAAGCGACGGGGATCTGCCCGGCGGCGACGTCCGTCGCGGCCTGGGTGGCGCCCTTGTAGGGCACGTGGGTCAGCGAGATGCCCGCCGCCGACGCGAACATTGCCATCGCCAGATGCTGCGGACTGCCCGGGCCGCCGGAGCCATAGTCGATCCTGCCGGGGGCCGCCTTTGCAGCGGCAATCAGGTCCGCGGCTGATTTGTAGCTGGTCTGATTGTTGGCGATTAGCCCCCACTCCACCGTTGCGACGAGCGACACCGGCTCGAAATCCTTCAGGATGTCCCAGCGCATCTTCGACTGCATATTCGGCACCATGGTCATGATGCTGTCGTTGAAGCCGCCGATAGTGTAACCGTCCGGCTCGGCGCGCGCGACCGCCTCGGCCCCGATCAGTCCGGACGCACCGGGCTGGTTCAGGATCACGAATTGCTGGCCCATATTGTCGGCCATCTTCTGGGTGACGATTCTTGCCGCGACATCGACGGCGCTCGCCGCGGCCAGCGGCACGATCATCTTGATCGGCCGGTCCGGATAATTCGTTTGTGCAATGGCGCCGGTGGAGGCAAGAAGCGCCAGCGCTGGAACAAACGAGTGAAGCAGGCGCATTGCGCGATCTCCTTGAGCGGTGATTCCAGGTAACCGACGTTATTAATTATTTCCAGAATCATTGCCCTTTCGCCTTCGGCTTGGCAATGTGTCCGCTTCATAAACCAAGACAAGCCGGCAATCGACCGGCCGGCGGGAAACGCGGCTTTCCGGGGGAGAAAGACATGACCACGCGCAGAAGTTTTCTCGCAGGCGCCGCGGCGAGCGGTATCGCGTTCTGCAGTTGCGGCATGCTGGATGCGGCTCGCGCGCAGCCCAGGGCGCAGCGCCTGCCGGTGAAAGTCGATGGCAAGCGCGTCAAGACCATCGACGTTCATTCGCATTGTCTGTTCCACGAAGCCCTCGACCTGCTCGGCCCTGACAAGGACAAGCCGCTGCCGCCCACCAAGGGCCAGCAGGACCACTTCATCGTCATCGAGCAGCGCCTCAAGGCCATGGACGCAATGGCCATCGACATGGAGGTGCTCTCGATCAATCCGTTCTGGTACGGCCGGGATCGCGACCTCGCGGGGCAGATTGTCAAAGTGCAGAACGAAAAATTGGCCGAGCTGTGCGCATCGCAACCGGACCGTTTTGCGGCGTTCGCCTCGTTGGCCCTGCAGTTTCCGGACCTTGCGGTGCAGCAACTCGAAACCGCGATCAAGAAGCAGGGCCTGCGGGGTGCCGCGATCGGCGGCAGCGTGCTGGGCGAGGATTTTTCCGATCCCAAATTCCATCCGGTATGGGCTAAGGCCGAAGAGCTTGGCGCCGTGCTGTTCATTCACCCGCAAAGCACGCCGGAACTCGGCAAGCGCTTCAAGGGCAATGGCTGGCTGTCCAACACCATCGGCAATCCGCTCGACACCACCATCGCACTGCAGCACCTGATTTTCGAAGGCACCCTGGACCGCTTTCCCGGTCTGAAAATCATCGCGGCGCATGGCGGCGGCTATCTTGGTTCCTACGCGCCGCGTTCCGATCACGCCTGCTTTGTGTCGCCGCAAAACTGCGACGCGGACATCAAGCTGAAAAAGAAGCCGACCGAATATCTGAACCAGCTTTATTTCGACGCGCTGGTATTCACGCCCGAAGCGCTCCGGCATCTGGTGGCGCAAGTCGGTGCCGGCCAGGTCGTGCTCGGCACCGATCATCCGATCCCCTGGGAAGAGCATCCGGTCGATCACGTCTTCGCCACCACGACGCTCAGCGACAAGCAGAAAGCCGCCATTCTCGGCGGCAATGCGGCGCGGCTGTTCGGGCTGAAGGAGGCTTGAACCGCAAGGCAGGCCAAATCACTTTATGCGGAGTTGTCCGGGCCCAATCTTGATTTGAACTATTCCAGTTTTCAGTCCAGCATCGCGCCGAAGCTCTCTCGATGGATTGGGCTAATCAGGGGAAACGCGATGGCAAACCTCACGATCAACGGCAAAGCATTTGAACTGGATGTCGAAGCCGATACTCCGCTGCTCTGGGCGATCAGGGAAAACGCCGGCCTGACCGGCACCAAATACGGTTGCGGCATCGCACAATGCGGCGCCTGCACGGTGCATATCGACGGCGTCGCGATGCGCTCCTGCGGCGTGCCGGTTTCGGAAGCCGTCGGCAAGCAGATCACCACCATCGAAGGGCTGGCCGCCAATGGCGCGCTGCACAAGGTGCAACAGGCATGGATTGCCAACGACGTTCCGCAATGCGGCTATTGCCAGAGCGGCATGATCATGGCGGTCGCAGCCTTGCTCAAGGAGAAGCCGAAACCGACCGACGCGGATATCGACGAAGCCATCACCAATATCTGCCGTTGCGGCACCTTCCAGCAGGCGCGTGAAGCCATTCACGCCGCCGCCAACGCTTGAGGGAGGCAGCCATGAATCACATGCCCACCCTGAATCGCCGCGCTTTCGTCATCGGCACCGCCGCTGCCGGCGCAGGTCTTGCACTCGGACTTGATCTTCCCTTCGGCGGCCCCACCGTGGTGCGCGCCGCCGACGGTTCGCCTGAAGTCAACGCCTGGGTCGTGATCCGGCCCGACGACACCGTGGTCATCCGCATCGCGCGGTCGGAAATGGGACAGGGCACGCTCACCGGCCTCGCCCAGCTCGTCGCCGAAGAGCTGGAATGCGACTGGTCGAAGGTCACCACTGAATATCCCACGCCGGGACAAAGTGTCGCACGCAAGCGTGCCTGGGGCGATTTCTCCACCGGCGGCAGCCGCGGCATCCGCACCTCGCAGGACTACGTCCGCAAGGGGGGCGCCACTGCGCGCATGATGCTGGTGCAGGCCGCGGCCGATGAATGGAAAGTCCCGGTTGCCGAGTGCGCTGCCGCCAACAGCGTCATCACCCATACGCCGTCGGGGAAAACCACGACCTATGGCAAGGTGGTGGAAGCCGCTGCGAAGCTCGAGCCTCCTGCCGACGCCGATATCAAGCTGAAAGATCCGAAGGACTGGAAGATCGCCGGCAAGGGCATCCTGCGCCTCGACACCGCCGACAAGACCACCGGCAAGATGACCTACGGCATCGACGTCAGGCTGCCGGGCATGCTGAACGCTGCGATCAAGGATTGCCCGGTGTTCGGCGGCAAGCTGAAAAGCTACGACGAAGCCAAAGTGATGGGCATGAAAGGCGTCAAGAAGGTGGTGCGCGTCAACGATTCCACCGTCGCCGTCGTCGCCGACACCTGGTGGCACGCCAAGACCGCGCTCGACGCGCTGCCGATCGCGTGGGACGAAGGCGACAACGCCAAGGTTTCGAGCGAATCGATCGCCGCATGGCTCAAAGAAGGTCTCGACAACACGCAGCCGGCCTTCGTCGGCAATCAGAACGGCGACGCCAAGGCGGCCATCGCGGGCGCCGCGAAGAAAGTCGAGGCGGTCTACAATTATCCGTACCAGAAC
>NZ_CAXUNQ010000036.1:0-48303 GCF_964252615.1 uncultured Bradyrhizobium sp. | reverse complement strand
TCCCGCAGCGACACGATCCTCGATCTCCACCCGCAATATGTCTTCGCCGGCGAAGGCGGCGGCTCCCTGCAGCGGCAAAATGCCCATGACGGCATTGAGCAGCGTGGTCTTGCCGGCGCCGTTGGCGCCGATGATGGTGACGATCTCGTTGTCGCGCACGTCGAGCGACACCGCGCGCACGGCCTCGACCTTGCCGTAGGCGACGTAGGCATCCGAAACCGACAGCAGCGGCGTCATGACGCGGCTCCGAGATAGGCCTTGATGACCTCGGGATTGCGCTTGATCGCGTCCGGCGTTCCTTCCGCGATCTTGGTGCCGAAATCCAGCACCACGATGCGATCGGCCAGATCCATCACGAAACCCATGTCGTGCTCCACCAGCAGCACCGACATGCCGCCGTCGCGCAACTGCCGCAGCAATGCGGCGAGCCGCTGCTTTTCCATATGCCGCAGTCCCGCGGCCGGCTCGTCGAGCAGCAGCAGGATCGGATCGACGCACAGCGCGCGCGCGATCTCGACGATGCGCTGCTGGCCCAGCGACAGCGAGCCGGCCAGCTGGTTGATCTGGTCGCTCAAGCCGACGCGCCCGATCTGCCGTGCCGCTTCCGCGAGTATCCCGGCTTCGTCGGCGCGGTCGAGCCGCAGCATGCTGGAGACAGCGCCGGCATGGCCGCGCAGATGCGCGCCGATCGCGACGTTTTCCAGCACGGTCATATCGGGCACCAGTTTCACGTGCTGGAAGGTGCGGGCAACGCCGAGTTTTACCACTTCCTGCGGCGGCGCGTTGTCGATGGTGTTGCCGAGCAGCGCGATGCTGCCCCCGGATGAGGTCAGCACGCCGGTGATCAGGTTGAAGGTCGTGCTCTTGCCGGCGCCATTCGGCCCGATCAATGCGACGATTTCTCGCGCCTGCACGTCAAAGCTGACATTGTTTACCGCAACGACGCCGCCGAACTGCTTTCGCGCGCTGTCGATTCTCAGTAGCGCGCCGGATTTCAGGTTTGGCCGCGCGGCCGCCAGCGGCGCGATCGACGTGTCCGGCCGTTTGCGGTCGGTGTCGAACGGCAGCAGCGACATCAGCCAGGGCCACACCCCGGCCGGCGCCAGTTGCAGCAGCACCACCAGCAGAATGCCGAACACGATGATTTCGAGCTGGCCCTGGCCGCCGAAAACCAGCGGCAGGTAGCTTTGCAATATTTCCTTCAGAACCACCACGATGGCGGCGCCGAGCACGCCGCCCCAGACATAGCCGGCGCCGCCGACCACGGCGATGAACAGATATTCAATGCCGGCCTGCGGGCCGAACGGAGTCGGATTGGCGGCGCGCTGGAAATGCGCATAAAGCCAGCCCGACAGGCCCGCCAGCATCGCGGCATAAATAAAGACCAGCAGCTTTGCGCGCGCCGTCTGCACCCCGAACGCTTCGGCGGCGACGTGGCCGCGCCGCAGCGCGCGGATGGCGCGGCCGGTCCGCGAGTCGAGAAGGTTCATGGTGAGGACCGCGCAGAGGATGACGGCGACCCAGATCGCAAAATAGATCGTGCCGGGATCGAGCATCTTCAGCGGCCCGATCGCCAGCGGCGGAATTGCCGAGATGCCGTCGTTGCGGCCCAACAGCTCCAGCTTGCTGAACAGATAGAACAGCGCGATGCCCCAGGCGATGGTGCCGAGCGGCAGATAGTGTCCGGACAACCGCACGGTGACGAGGCCGAGCAGCACGGCAGCGGCGCCGCTCACCAGCAGCGCCAGCGGCAGCGTCAGCCATGGCGACAGGCCATAAGCGGTGGTCAGCACCGCCGTGGTGTAGGCGCCGAAACCGCAAAACGCCGCCTGCCCGAACGAGGTGAGGCCGCCGACGCCGGTGAGCAGAACGAGCCCCATCGCCACCAGCGCGGCAAGACCGATGTTGTCCAGCAAGACCATCCAGAATGGCGGCATCCCGGGAATGAACGGAATCGCCGCCATCGCCAGCGCAAACACCAGGACCGGGAGACGCCGTGTCATCGCTCAGTCCTTTTCCTCTTCGACCGCGGGCGCCGCCAGCGAGCGCAGCACGAGCACGGGAAGGATCAGGGTGAAAACGATGACCTCCTTGTAATTGCTTGCATAGAACGAGGAGAATGCTTCGACCGCACCCACCACCAGCGCCGCGACGGCGGTGAGCGGATAGCTGACGAGGCCGCCGATGATGGCGGCGATGAACCCTTTCAGGCCGATCAGGAATCCGGTGTCGTAATACAGCGTGGTGATCGGCACGATCAGGATTCCGGAAATCGCGCCGATCACCGAGGCGAGCAGGAACGCGAGTTGCCCGGACAGCGAGGTCCGGATGCCGACCAGGCGCGCGCCCAGCCGATTGACCGCGGTGGCGCGCAGCGCCTTGCCGTAGATGGTGTAGCCGAAAAACAGCCACAGTCCGACGATGAAGGTAACCGTAATGGCGTAGACGGCGATGTTCTGGCCGGTAAAGCGCAGTTGCCCGACCGTGAACGCGATATCGGAAATGGTCGGGCCGCGCTGGCCTTCGGCGCCGAAAAACACCAGGCCCATTCCCTGCAGCGCGAGGTGGCAGCCGACCGAAGCGATCAGCAGCACCAGCACCGAGGTGTGCGCAATCGGCTGGAATGCGATGCGATAGAGAAACAGTCCGATCGCAGCTACAATCAGCAGTGACAGCGCGATGTTGACGGCGATCGGGGTTTGGCGGCCGGCGAGCCAACCCGTCAAGGCGAGAATGACGACGGGCAAAATGATGTTGAGCGCCAGCGCGCGAAGCACGCGGCGCCGGTGCAACGATTTGCGCGCCATGAAAAGATCGAGCGCGAACGCCACCACACCCATGGCAACCGCGAGCTTCGCGGTGCCCGGCACGTTGCCGGCCGACAACGTCGCGTAGGTCAGCGCGCCATAGGTGACGAACTCGCCCTGCGGAATCAGGATCACCCGAGTGACCGCGAATACCAGCACCAGCGCCAGCCCGAGCAGCGCATAGATCGCGCCGTTGGTGACGCCGTCCTGCAGCAGGAACAGCAAGATCGTCGTGTTCAAGCGCTCCCCCTTAACGCGTCCCGGCCCGAAACCGTTCGATAACGGCAGTTGATCGACGCCGCCCTTATTTGATATAGCGCATAACAATTATCAAATATAATCTCAAGGCCCGGCGCCGGCCTGACCGGGATGTTTCAACCTACCGGGATTGCGAGCATCGAGCGATGACTGTTTCCAAGACTGCCGCGACCGATGGTGCCAAGGCCCTCCGCAAGGAGACGGTGGATGGCGTGGCCGGCGATGCCCTGCAGATGGGCGAACTGTCCGAACTGTTCGGCTATTCGCTCAAGCGCGCGCAGCTCAAGGTATTCGAGGACTTTCTGCGCTGCGTGGCGCCGCTGCAACTGACGCCGGCCCAGTTCTCGGTGCTGCTGCTGCTCGACAACAACCCCGGCCGCAACCAGACCGAGATCGCAAATACGCTGGGTATCCTGCGTCCGAATTTCGTTGCCATGCTCGACGGCCTCGAGAGCCGCGAATTATGCGTCCGGATGCGTTCGACCAACGACCGCCGCTCGCACATCCTGATGCTGACCGACAAAGGCCGCGCGGTGCTGGCCCGCGCCAAGAAGCTCGTCGCCTCCAAGCACGAAGCGCGCCTCAACGAATTGCTGGGACCGTCCAACCGCGCCGCGCTGCTGACCATGCTGGCCAAGATCGCGGCGGAGTTTTAGGCGTCCGCCGGGATCCGGTTTCCTCGAGTCGCCGGCAAACGGGCCCCGGCTCAGCAGCGCGCCGCTTCGCAAAAGCTAGCGCTGTACTGCGTCCGGGACGCGATGCCTTACACCGGGTCCACCAGAATCACCCTGACGTCATTGACGTTGGTGAGCGTCGGGCCGGTCATCAGCAGGTCGCCGGTCGCCTCGAAGAACGTCGTGGCGTCGTTGGCGTCGAGATAGCTCCGGGCATCGAGGCCGAGCGACTTCATTTTCGCGAACGTCTGTCGATTGATCATCGCGCCAGCCGGATCGGCCGCACTTCCTGCTCCGCCATCGGCACCGTCGGTATCTCCCGCCAACGCCGAAATGCCGCTCACATCGTTGAGCAGGCCGGCGAGCGCCAGCGCATATTCCTGGTTGGGACCGCCGCGGCCATTGCCGCGCACGGTCACCGTGAGTTCGCCGCCGGACAGGATCGCGAGCTGTTTACCCTGCGCGCGGGCCTGCAATGCAAGCTTCGCGTGCTCGGCGGCGACGCTGCGCGCTTCGCCTTCGAGATCGGCCCCGAGATCGACGATCTCGTAGCCGGCGTCCTTCGCCAGTTGTATCGCGGCATCGAGCGAATTTCGCGGCCGCGCGATCAGTTCGAAATGCGCATGCGCGAAGGCGGCATCGCCGTCCTTGCAGCTTTCATTGGCCGGATCGTTCAACGCCCGGCTGATCGCGTTGTCGAGCTTGAGATCGTACTTGGCGACCAGCGCACGGGCGTCCGCGAGCGTGGTCGGATCCGGCACCGTCGGCCCCGAGGCGATTGCGGAGGGATCGTCGCGCGGCACGTCTGAAATCGCCAGCGTCACGATTTCCGCGCGCTGACCGGCGCGGGCAAGGCGGCCGCCCTTGATCCGCGACAGATGCTTGCGGACGGTGTTGATCTCGCCGATCGGCGCGCCGGAGCGCAGCAAGGCGCGGGTCACCTGCTGCTTCTGCGCAAAGCCGATGCCCTCGACCGGCGCAATCCAGTTGGCGGAGCCGCCGCCGGACAGCAGCACCAGCAACAGATCGTCTGCAGTTGCCTGCGCGGCCAGTTTCAAACTGTCGTCGGCGCCCTTGAGGCCCGCCTCGTCGGGCACCGGATGGCCGGCCTCGATCACTTTGATACGCCGCGTCGGCACGCCGTGGCCGTGCCGCGTGGTGGCGATGCCGGTGAGTCGCGACGGCTCCATTTCGAACGCGTCGAGGTAGTGCCGTTCCACGGCCGCCGCCATCGCAGCCGCGCCCTTGCCCGCAGCGAGACAGATCACCTTTCCCCGAGGTACGGGGCGCAAATGCGAAGCGAGCACCACGTCGGGATGCGCCGCAGCCACGGCGGCATCATACATCGCGCGCAGAAGAGGGCGTCGGTCGGTCATGCCGTGATGTTATGACGATCCCGGGGAGCGATCGCAAGGCGCACGACGAAGCGACGTTACGCCGCCGCGGTCGCGACCACCTGCGCCAGCAACTGCTCGCGCTTGGACTGCGAGCGGTAGCCCTTCATGGTTGCCGCGAACCGCTCGAGAATTCCTTCCTCGAACGCGGTGACGATAGTGTCGTGCACATAACTCTTGCGGCAGATTGCCGGCGTGTTCGACAGCTCGTCCGCGGCCGAGCGCACCGCTTCCAGCACCTGCTTCTTGCGGCCCCGGGCGCTCGCGGCCGGCGAGATCCGCGACAGCGATTCCAGCACCACGGCCGAGGCCATCAGGGTGCGGAAATCCTTCAGCGATATTTTGATGCCGGCGATCTCGCGCAGGAATTCGTTGACCTGGGTGGCGTTGACCACGCGTATGCTGCCGGCATTGTCCTTGTACTGGAACATTCGCTTGCCCGGCAGTTGGCGCAGAATGGCAAGGGCGCGCACCAGCTTGGACGCATCGCATTCCTTGCGCACGGCCTTGCCACCCTTGGCCTTGAAGGTCAGCACGATGCAGTCGTCCTCGATCGCAACGTTCGACTTCAGCAGCGTGCTTGCGCCCCGGGTGCCGCTGAGCCGCGCGTAGGATTCGCTGCCCGGACGGATCGCGGTGCGCGCGATCAGTTCGATCACGGCCGAAAGTGCGAATTCACGGGTAGGCTGATCGCCGGACAGATGCGCCGAGACGTTGCGCCGGATTTTCGGCAAGGCCGCGACGAGCCGCGCCAGGCGATGCGCCTTGCGCTGTTCGCGCACTTTTTCCCAATCGGCGTGATAGCGATACTGCAGCCGGCCCGCGGCATCGCGGCCGACGGCCTGCAGATGCGATGTCGGATCGGGGGAATAGCGGACCTCCTCATAGGCGGGCGGTACCGCCATGGAATGGAGCCGCTTGATGGTTCCGACATGGCGGATCGGCGTTCCGTTGGCGCGAACGAATGAATAATGCTTGCCGCGCCTGATGCGCCGAATGGTCAATTCGTTCTGGTCACCGAGCTTGAGGCCGAGTTCCTGGGCCAACGATTCCACCGTCGTCGCCGCGTCTGCCATCGCAACCGGCGCCGGAGCTTCCGCACACGGTCCGGGCGCTTCGAAATTCTGCTGATCCATCATGACTTTAAACGCCTCAACTCGACCCTGTATTCGCTAATGCCGATCGCTGATCTTTAGTTCCGGCGACCCGCCAGCCTCGACCGCGCCATTTAGGGGGTAATAACAGGGAGCACCAGCCCTGCCAGCGGTAAATTACGGTTACCGGTTACCGCCTATTAGGTGAATGCGCCGCCAGTGCAGGATTTTGGATCAACCGAACGCGATCGTGATCGTGGCGTCGGCGCTTAGGGCCGCGGCGGCGCTCGCCCGAATGACAAGGCGCCGACCAAAGCTCCTATTGTCGGCGCCGGGCAGGCCAACGCATAATCGTTCCAACAACGAAGACGGCTTGTGGCGAGACGTACACCGGCCGCACAGGGTGGAGGATGAGATGTCCGAGAAGATTTACGACGTATCCGCGGAATGGGCCGGCCGGGCCTGGGTGGACGACGCCAAATACCGCGACATGTATGCACGCTCGGTCAATGACCCCGACGGGTTCTGGGGCGAGCAGGCGCAACGCCTCGACTGGATCAAGCCGTTCAGCAAGGTCGAGAACTCATCCTTCGCTCCCGGAAAGCTTTCGATCAAATGGTTCGAGGACGGCGTCCTCAACGTCGCCTGGAATTGCATCGACCGCCATCTTGACAAGCGCGGCGACCAGACCGCGATCATCTGGGAGGGCGATGACCCTTCGGAGTCCAGGCACATCACCTATCGTCAATTGCATGACGAGGTCTGCAAGTTCGCCAATATACTGCGCACGCGCAACGTCAAAAAAGGCGACCGTGTCACTATCTACCTGCCGATGATACCGGAAGCCGCCTACGCAATGCTGGCCTGCGCGCGGATCGGCGCCATTCATTCGGTGGTGTTCGGCGGGTTCTCGCCGGACAGCCTTGCCCAGCGCATCACCGGCTGCGACTCCAAGGTCGTCATTACCGCGGATGAGGGCCTGCGCGGCGGCAGGAAGGTGCCGTTGAAGGCCAATGTCGATGCGGCACTTGCCAAGTGCGGCGGCGTCGACTGGGTGGTCGTGGTCAAGCGGACCGGCGGCGCCGTCGACATGAGTCCGACGCGCGACCTCTGGTATCATGAAGCCGCGGAAATGGTGACGGCGGAATGCCCGTGCGAGCCGATGAACGCCGAAGATCCGCTGTTCATCCTCTATACGTCAGGTTCGACCGGCCAGCCCAAGGGCGTGCTGCACACCTCGGCCGGCTATCTGCTGTTCGCGTCGATGACACATCACTACGTGTTCGACTACCATGACGGCGACATCTATTGGTGCACCGCCGACGTCGGCTGGGTCACCGGCCACAGCTACATTCTCTACGGGCCGCTGGCGAACGGCGCGACCACGCTGATGTTCGAAGGCGTGCCGAATTATCCGGACAATTCGCGGTTCTGGAACGTGGTTGACAAGCACAAGGTCAACATCTTCTACACCGCCCCGACCGCGATCCGGGCGCTGATGCAGGGCGGCGACGAACCGGTCAAACGGACCTCGCGCAAGAGCCTGCGGCTGCTGGGCTCGGTCGGCGAGCCGATCAATCCGGAAGCGTGGGAATGGTATCACCGCGTGATCGGCGACGAGCGCTGCCCGATCGTCGACACCTGGTGGCAGACCGAAACCGGCGGCATCCTGATCACGCCGCTGCCCGGCGCCACCAGGCTCAAGCCGGGTTCGGCGACGCTGCCCTTCTTTGGAGTGGTGCCCGAGATCGTCGATGCCGACGGCAATGCGCTGGAAGGCGAAACCCAGGGCAATCTCTGCATCGTCAGATCATGGCCGGGCCAGATGCGCACGGTCTATGGCGATCACGCGCGCTTCGAGCAGACCTATTTCTCGACCTATAAGGGAAAGTATTTCACCGGGGACGGCTGCCGCCGCGACGCCGACGGCTACTACTGGATCACCGGGCGCGTCGACGACGTGATCAACGTCTCCGGCCACCGCATGGGCACCGCGGAAGTCGAGAGTTCGCTGGTCGCCAATCCGGCGGTGTCGGAGGCCGCCGTGGTCGGTTATCCGCATGACATCAAGGGCCAGGGCATCTACGCCTATGTGACGCTGATGAGCGGCGTCGAGCCGACCGACAGCTTGCGCAAGGAATTGGTGGCGTGGGTGCGCAAAGACATCGGCCCGATCGCCTCGCCCGACCTGATCCAGTTCGCGCCGGGCCTGCCCAAGACCCGCTCCGGCAAGATCATGCGCCGCATCCTTCGCAAGATCGCCGAGGACGAGCCGGGCAGTCTCGGCGACACCTCGACGCTGTCCGATCCCGCGGTGGTGGATGACCTCGTCAACAACCGGCAAAACAAGAAGGGGACAGGAGCTTAGCCACGGCAACTCGATCACACCGGACGCTGCATGAAGAAAAGCTGACGCGTAGCGCCGGACGCTGGCACCGCGCCCCCGGCGCGATGCAGGGCTTCGGTGCCGAGCGTACAAAGCGCCGTCCTTGTGATCGTCGCCAAGCCAAGAGCGGCATGACGGACCGCCGCGTCCGCGACAACGGTCATCTCACCGCATTCACAGAATCGTCAGGGGCGAGGGCTTGCCGCGGTTGGTTTCCCGGCAAGTGTTGTTTTCAAGTCATTTACTTTGTTTGCAACATTTTCTTTTGTGGACGTGCCTGGGCGGCTCCCCCGGCGCGGGCGGAAACCTGTCGGTTAGCGCCCGCGGCTAAAATGCGGGAGCGGATCAGGCGTCGGTTTTGCGATCTGCTTGGATTCGGCCGCTCTGACTCGGCGGTCACGAAAAACTGGAGAGACGGATGTCGTGGAGAATTGCGGTGGTGCTGGCAGCCACGGTTGCGACCGGCCTGGTGACGGCCGAACCGGCGCAGGCGCGGCCGGACGTCGTGGGTTTTCGCGGCGACTATTCGCCGGGGACCATCGTGGTGAAGACCAACGAGCGCCGACTTTATCTGATCGTCGATCAGGGCCGCGCGGTGCGTTATCCGGTCGGCGTCGGCAAGGCTGGCAAGCAATGGGCGGGCACCACCCGCATCGACGGCAAATACACCAACCCGGCCTGGTCGCCGCCCGCCGAAGTCAAACGCGACAAGCCGTCAATGCCCAGCGTGATCCCCGGCGGGTCGCCGCGCAACCCGATGGGCGTCGCGGCGATGACGCTGTCCGGCGGCGAATACGCGATCCACGGCACCAACATGCCCGGCTCGGTCGGCGGTTTCGTTTCCTACGGCTGCATCCGCATGCTGAACGCGGATATCAGCGACCTCTACCAGCGGGTTTCGGTGGGCACCACGGTGGTGGTGACGCGCTGAACCATGCCGGGATTTGACGCTGCAAGCCGCACTGCCGAGCGGCTTTGCGCCGTCATTCCAGAATGGAGGCGACGCGCACCGGAATCCAGCCCGTGCGTTGCTCCGGATTCCGGACTTTGCGTCGAGCGGCGCGCCCCGGAACGCCGGGCCTAAAAATCCGACGCAATCCCTTTGTTCTCCCAATCCCCGTAGCGCGTGGGTTCGGGCCCCTTGGGGCCCTGAAATTCCTTGGCCGCCGGCTGAGCCGCTGCCTGGGCGGCGGCGCGGCGCGCTTCGGCTTCGGCAAGCGCGCGTTGCGCCGCGGGCGATAATGGCCTGCGCGGCGGTGGCGCTGCTGGCCCCGAAGTATCGTCCGGCATCGCAGGTTTCCAATTTCGCGATCGGGTCGGCCCTCAAACCTACCCTTCGGGATAGATGAGCCTCCTGCCATTAAATTGCCAGGGCGATTCTTACATTTGGCATATTCGCATGCCACAGGTGTTTTACTCATCGACGGCATGCGCCGAATTGCCGATGCTTGGAAAGCGATCAGCACCTTATGCCTCCCGTTAGATTCGCACCGCCCACCGAGGTGCCCGGCCTCGCGGCGCGGCGGATCGCGGCGGATATTCTGGACGGCGTATTGCACAAGCGCCGCACGCTCGACGATCAGCTTGAGGGCGCCGGCGCCCATCCCGGACTGAAGACGCTCTCCGACCGCGACCGCGCCTTGATGCGGCGGCTGGTGGCGACCATCCTGCGGCGGCTGGGAACACTGGGCCATGTGCTGTCGCGGCTGCTCGACCGCGGCGTTCCCACCGACGCGCCGCGCGCGCAGAGCGCTTTGCTGATCGGCGCCGCGCAAATTCTCTGGATGGACGTGCCGGATCACGCCGCGGTCGACCTCTCGGTGCGGCTGGTGCAGTCGGACCGCCGCGCCGCGAAATATGCTGGCCTCGTCAACGCGGTGCTGCGCCGTTGCGCACGCGAGGGCCAGCCGCTGATCGACGAGGTCGCCGCACAGTCCCTGGATCTGCCGCCGTGGCTGATGGCGCGCTGGACCGCGCATTACGGCGAAGCCGCCGCGAAGGAAATTGCCGTCGCCCTCAGCCATGAGCCGTCGCTCGATCTGACGGTAAAATCCGACGCCGCGCAGTGGGCGACGCGGCTGCATGGCGAAGAATTGCCGACCGGGACCGTGCGCACGCTGCTGCAGGGGCCGGTGACGATGCTGCCGGGCTTTGCCGAAGGGCAATGGTGGGTGCAGGACGCTGCCGCGGCCTTACCGGTGCGCTTGTTCGGCGACGTCGCTGGAAAATCCATCGCGGATTTCTGCGCGGCGCCGGGGGGCAAGACGGCGCAGTTGGTACAGGCCGGCGCAAGGGTCACCGCGATCGACCGCTCGCCGAATCGCGTGGCGCGGCTGCGCGACAATCTTTCGCGGCTGGGACTGGAGGCAACCACCGTGGTGGCCGACGCCACCGAGTGGCAAAGCCAGGATCAATTCGACGGCGTGCTGGTTGATGCGCCCTGCGCCTCCACCGGCACCATCCGGCGCCATCCCGACGTGGCCTGGCTGCGTCAGGAACTCGATATCGGCGCGCTGATGCCGCTGCAACAACGCCTGCTGCAACAAGCCGTCGCGCGGCTGAAACCCGGCGGCACCCTGGTTTATTGCACCTGTTCGCTGGAGCCGGAAGAGGGGGAACAGGCCATTGCGGCCCTGCTATCGGCCGAATCGGGCCTGCGCCGCGCGCCCATCGCAGCCGGCGAGGTGGCTGGACTGGCGGAAGTCATAAACCCCGAGGGCGACCTGCGCACCCTGCCCTGCCACCTGCCGCATGCCGACCCGCGCCTGAGCGGGCTCGACGGCTTCTATGCGGCGCGGCTCGTTAAATCCTGATATTTACGGGTCAATTACAGATTCGGTCCATTCGCGGGGGGTGTCCCGGCCGCGTTTCCGGATTAAAAGGATTCGCAGAGAATCCTCCGCAAGTTAAAAGGATTCGGAAGCGAATCCTCATTCCCAAGGCGCGCGTGTCGGTCGCTCAACGCAGACGTATTTCGACGCTGATCATGGGCCGCTTCGCGCGGACCGCGATAGCGCGCGCCAGCGGCGGCTCGGTGGCGCTGTCGCGGCTGTGGCCGGGCCGCACCGACCGCCTGATCATCGCGCCGCACGACCTGCGCACCGCCGACGCCACCCGCGCCGCTGAAGTCTACGCCGGCCGCTTCGTGTTCGCCGGCAAGATCGTCACATGCCACGCACGATCCATATTCGATCTCGAGCCGCCATCGGAAGACTGGGAAGTGGCGCTGCTCGGCTTCGGCTGGCTCCGCCATCTGCGCGCCGCCGACACCGCGATCACCCGCGCCAACGCGCGCGCGCTGGTCGACGACTGGATTTCCAACCCCAATCGCAAGCGTCGGATCGGCCGCCGGGCCGACGTCCTCGCGCGCCGGGTGATCTCGCTGCTGTCGCAGGCGCCACTGGTGCTCGGCGATACCGACGGCAAATTCTATCGCCGCTATTTGCGCGGCCTGACCCGAGAAATCCGCTATCTGCGCTATACCATGCTGGATATTCCCGACGGCGTGCCGCGGCTGCAGGTCTTGATCGCGCTGTGCTACGCCTCGCTCTGCCTCGCCAACCAGGCGCGCCACATCCGGATCGCGACGCGAAAGCTCTCTGATGAATTGCAGCGACAGATCCTTCCCGATGGCGGTCATGTCTCGCGCAATCCCGGTGCCCTGATCGAGTTGCTGATCGACCTGTTGCCGCTGCGGCAGACCTTCGCCGCAAGAAACATCGCGCCGCCGCCCGCACTGCTGAATGCGATCGACCGCATGATGCCGATGCTGCGCTTCTTCCGCCACGGCGACGGCACCTTCGCATTGTTCAACGGCATGAGCGGCACGCCGTCCGACCTGCTGGCGACGCTGCTCGCCTACGACGACACCCACGGCGCGCCGATGATGCACATGCCGCACACCGGCTATCAGCGGCTTGATGCCGGCGCGATGACGGTGATCATCGACACCGGTCCACCGCCGCCACCCAATGTCAGCCACGACGCCCATGCCGGCTGCCTGTCGTTCGAGCTGTCGTCGGGGCCCAGCCGGATCGTGATCAATTGCGGCATGCCCGCCACCAGCCGCGACAACTGGCGCGCCTTCGCGCGCAGCACGCCGGCGCATTCCACACTGACCTATCACGGTACGTCATCGTGCCAGTTCGTCGAATTGTCGGCGATGAAGCGGCTGCTGCAGGGCTCTCCCGTCGTCAGCGGCCCGGCCAATGTCGAAAGCTATCGCGAGGCGGTGGCCAACGGCATGCTGCTGACGATGTCGCATGACGGCTATCTCGCAAAGTTCGGCGTGATTCATCAGCGCGTGCTGATGGCGGCGCATGACGGCACGCGGCTCGACGGCGAGGATACCCTGGCGCCGCCGCCGGGGGCGCGGATCAAGGGCAACGACACCGATTACGCGCTGCGATTTCATCTGCATCCCTCCGTAAAGGCGAGTCGGCTTAGCGACGCCCGCGGCGTGATGCTGGTGTTGCCTAACCGCGACGTCTGGACGTTCGAGGCGCTCGATGACAAGGTCGAACTGGAAGACAGCGTATTCCTCGCCGGAAACGACGGGCCTCGCCGCACCGCCCAGATCGTGATCCGGCAGGACTCGCGGCACGCCTCCAGCATCCGCTGGAGTTTTGTGCGCTCGACCACGTCGGCCTCGGCAACGACCGCCAAGCGCAACGCCCGCCGCGAACCGGAATTGCCGTTGTAGGGAATGCCGTCATTGCGAGAAGCCCAGCAACGAAGCGGTCCATTTCTCCATCATGCCGGCCTTGAACCGACTGGATTCACACATTCTCCTCATACGCGGGCTTGACCCGCGTATCCATCCATCTCCGCAAGAGGCTTTGCGAAGGCGATTGATTGCCGGGTCAAGCCCGGCAATGACGGGGGAAAGAGCTTCGCATGCTTTCCCCCTGGTTTCATGCGGCACAAAATCATGCTACGCGGCGGGCTTGTTCTGCAGGACCGAACGCATGACCGACCACCGCGTGACCCGCGCCTTGCTGTCCGTTTCCGACAAGTCGGGCCTGATCGAATTCGCCCGGGCATTGGCGGGGTACGGCATCGATCTCGTCTCTACCGGCGGCACCGCCAGAGCGATTGCAGCCGCCGGATTGAAGGTCACCGACGTGTCCGACTTGACCGGCTTTCCGGAGATGATGGACGGCCGGGTCAAGACGCTGCATCCGAAGGTGCACGGCGGGTTGTTGGCGATCCGCGACAACGCCGAGCACGCGCAAGCGATGAAGGACCATGGCATCGCGCCGATCGACCTGCTCGTGGTCAATCTCTATCCGTTCGAGGCGACCGTCGACAAGGGCGCCGGTTTCGAGGAGTGCATCGAAAATATCGATATCGGCGGGCCGGCGATGATCCGCGCCGCCGCAAAGAACCACGACGATGTCGCCGTCGTCGTCGAGCCCGAAGATTACCGGGCCGTGCTCGACGAACTCGCCGCCAACCGGGGGGCGACCACGCCGCCGCTGCGCCGCCGCCTCGCCGCAAAAGCCTATGCGCGAACGGCGGCCTATGACGCCGCGATCTCGAACTGGTTCGCGGCGCAGTTGAAGATCGGCGCGCCGGATTTCCGCAGCCTGGGCGGCCGGCTGATCCAGCCGCTGCGCTATGGCGAGAACCCGCACCAGACGGCGGCGTTCTACCGCACGCCGGAGCGCCGGCCGGGGGTGACGACGGCGCGGCAGTTGCAGGGCAAGGAGTTGTCCTACAACAACATCAACGACACCGACGCGGCCTACGAATGCATCGCCGAGTTCGACGCCGCGCGTACCGCAGCCTGCGTCATCGTCAAGCACGCCAATCCCTGCGGGGTCGCCGAAGGCGATGACCTGGTCAGCGCGTACCGCAGGGCGCTGGCTTGCGATACGACCTCCGCCTCCGGCGGGATCATTGCGCTCAATCGTACGCTCGATGCGGAAGCCGCGCGCGCGATCATCGAAATGTTCACCGAAGTGATCATCGCGCCTGGCGCCACCGACGAGGCCATCGCCATCGTATCGGGAAAGAAAAATCTGCGGCTGTTGCTGGCGGGCGGTCTGCCCGATCCGCGCACGGCGGGCCTGACCGCAAAAACCGTCGCCGGCGGCCTGCTGGTGCAAAGCCGCGACAACGCCGTGGTCGACGACATGACCCTGACGACCGTTACCAGACGCGCGCCGTCGGATGCGGAATTGCGCGATCTCAAATTCGCGTTTCGCGTCGCCAAGCACGTCAAGTCGAACACCATCGTCTATGCCAAGGATCTTGCCACCGTCGGCATCGGCGCGGGGCAGATGAGCCGGGTGGATTCGGCGCGCATCGCCGCGCGCAAGGCGCAGGATGCCGCGGCTGAATTGAAGCTGGCGCGGGCGATGACCGTGGGCTCGGTGGTGGCGTCCGACGCGTTCTTTCCCTTTGCCGACGGATTGCTGGTGGCGATCGAGGCCGGCGCTACCGCGGTGATCCAGCCCGGCGGCTCGATCCGCGACGGCGACATCATCAAGGCCGCCGATGAGCACGGCATCGCCATGGTATTCACCGGCATGCGGCATTTCAGGCATTGAATCGGCGGTTACTCCCTTACCCTTCGAAGCAGCATCAGCCCAGCGAGGAAAAAAACCACCAGCACCGCCATGCCCGCCTTCTGGCTCGCGGTCACCGCGGTGACGATACCGATCAGAAGCGGCCCCACGAACGACGTGACTTTTCCGGTCAGCGCGAACAGCCCGAAATACTGCGCGATGCGGTCCTGCGGCGCCATCCGAATGAGCAGCGTGCGGGAGGCTGCCTGCAGCGGGCCGCCGGCCATGCCGATCAGGCATCCGAGCAAAAGATAGGCTTTTTCGGCTGCTGCCGCGAACAAGCCGCCCCCCGGCACGGGCGGCGCGACCTCGAACAGCAGAACATGATCGCGGTCGACCGTCAGGATCCAGATCACCGACAGCAGCAGGATAATCAGGCTGCCTGATATCACGCGCTTCGGCCCCAGCCGGTCGTCAAGCTTGCCGCCCATCCAGGCGCCGAACGCGCCGGCGATCGCCAGCAGGATGCCGAAGCTGCCGATCTGAATCGTGTTCCAGCCGAAGGTGCCCGCCGCATAGATGCCGCCGAACGCAAACAGCGATACCAGTCCGTCGGTGTAGATCATGTTGGCGAGCAGGAACGCCGCCATTGACTTCTGCGTCAGTAATTCTCCGAGCGTCCAGCGCAGGTCGGTCAAACCTACACGCACCGCCTCGCGCACCCGATGCCTGGCAGGATAATCCGGCGTCAGCAGGAACATCGGCAGCACGAAGACGATGAACCACACGCCGGTCAGCGGGCCGGTGATGCGGTCGCCCTGATGGCTGACGGGATCGAGCCCGAACAGCGGCATGAAGCCGAACAGGGTGCGCTGGGTTTCCGGATTGGCGGCGAGAAACCCCAGCACCAGGATCAGACTCAAAATACCGCCGACGTAACCGGTGGCCCACCCGGTGCCTGACAATCGCCCGATCCGGTCCGGCGGCACCAGCGACGGCATCATGGCGTTGTTGAATACGGTGGCGAATTCGACGCCGATGGTCGCGATCCCATACGCGATCAACAGCGGCGGGATCACGCTTGGATCGCCGGGCCTGCCGATCCACATCGAGGCGGAGCCGATCACCAGCAGCACGCCGAACGCGGCAATCCACGGCTTGCGGCGGCCGCTGGCATCGGCAATGGCGCCGAGCACCGGCGACAACAGCGCAATCACCAGCCCTGCCGCCGCGGTGGCAAAACCCCACAACGATTGCCCGCTGGCGGGATTTGCTGCGACATGCGTGGCGAAATACGGCGCGAACACGAAGGTGGTGATCAGCGTGAAGTAGGGCTGTGCCGCCCAGTCGAACAGGATCCAGCCGATCACGGCGGAGCGCGGCGGATAGGTCTGGTGCATACCAGCAATGCGTTCGGGGGCCGCCATGCTCGCATTCTCGCCGAATCGTTTGCCAACACAAGCCGACGCTATAGCATCCGCCCGGTATCCGCGGCACTTTGTCGGAGCGTAAGATGACTGCGTTAGGGCCGAGCCGGCGCGCGTTTGTAACGGCGCTGATGTTTGCCGCCATCGGCTGCGGATCATCCGGCGCCCAGGAAGGGCGCCGCGGTTTTTACACACCGCCGGCTGCCGGCACCTTTCATCCGGTGCCGGCCGAATTCGGCATGGTGGTGGCGCAGGAAAAACTCGGCGCGCGGATCGGCGCCGATATCCTGCGGCAGGGCGGCAATGCCGTCGATGCGGCGGTAGCGACCGGCTTTGCGCTGGCGGTGACCTATCCGCGCGCCGGCAACATCGGCGGCGGCGGCTTCATGGTGATCCACTCGGCGGATCGCAACGAAGACGTCGCCATCGACTATCGCGAAACCGCGCCGGCCGCGACCACGCGCGACATCTTTTTGGGCGCCGACGGCAAGCCCGATATCGCCAAATCGCGCGATTCGGCCTCAGGCATCGGCGTCCCCGGCACGGTCGCGGGACTGGCGCTCGCGCTGGAGAGATACGGTTCGGGCATTTTGACGCTGGCGGACGTCTTGAAGCCGGCGATCGAGCTTGCGCGCGATGGCACGCTCATCACCGACGACAGCGCCGACACGCTGCCGGATTGGCACCCGCGGCTGGCGCGATGGCCATCGTCGGCGAAACTGTTTTCCCGCGCCGACGGCTCGTCGCTGCGCGAAGGCGACACGCTGGTGCAGAGCGATCTCGCAGCCACGTTGTCGGCAATTGCAGAGCAGGGACCGCGCGGCTTCTACCAAGGCCCGGTGGCGGAAAAGCTCATAAAATCCATTCGCGATGCCGGCGGCATCATGACACTAGAGGACCTTGGATCCTACATGCCCGTCATTCGCACCCCGGTGCGCGGCAATTATCGCGGCTACGACATCGTATCGATGCCGCAGCCTTCGTCGGGCGGCATCGTGCTGCTGGAAACCTTGAATATCCTCGAAGGCTTTCCGATGCACGACATGACGCAGGGCTCGGCGCCTTCGCTGCATCTCATGATCGAGGCGATGAAGCGCGCCTATGCCGACCGCGCGCGTTATCTCGGCGATCCCGCCTTCGTGGATGCGCCGGTTTCGACCTTGATCGCAAAGCACTACGCCGCAAAGCAGCGCGCCGGCATCGATCCCCGCCGCGCAACGCCGTGGACAGAAGCGCTGCCGGCGGTTCCGCCGCGCGAAGGCGGCAATACCACGCACTTCTCGGTCGTCGATGGCCGCGGTAACGCGGTCAGCAACACCACCACGCTCAATTTCAGCTATGGCATGGGCCTGGTGGCCGACGGCACCGGGGTGTTGCTCAACAACGAACTCGATGATTTTACGGCCACGCCCGGCGCTTCCAACGCCTACGGCTTGGTCGGTTTCGAATCCAATCTGCCGGGTGCGGGGAAAAGGCCGTTGTCGTCGATGGCGCCGACCATCGTGCTGAAAGATGGCAAGCCGGTGCTGGTGACGGGATCGCCGGGCGGAAGCCGCATCATCTCTGCGGTGCTGCAGGTGATCGTCGACGTGCTCGACTACCAGATGGATGTGGCTTCCGCAGTCGCCGCACCCCGGCTGCATCACCAGTGGCTTCCGGACGAAGTCCGGGCCGAGCGCGGCTTTTCCGACGACACCCTGACGACGCTGAAAGCCATGGGGCATAGGGTGGTCGAGCCGCTCGGCCAGACCTCGGCCAACTCGATCGCGGTCACGCCAAACGGCCTGCTGGGCGCCCCCGACCCCCGCACCCGCGGCGCCGAAGCGGCGGGGCATTGATGCAGGGAATGCGCCCTCATTTGTCGAGTGACACCGTCACGGATCGGCGTAGGATTTGAACAGACGCCGGCGCCAGCCGGGATCTGAAACAACCGGACAACAGGTTGGCCGACGAAACCATTCAACCGGGAGGAGAAAGATGCGGACACGACGCGATATCTTGCTTGCATCGGTCGCGGCCGGACTGGCCGTGAAAACACGAACGGCTTTCGCCAAGGCCGCGCAGCCCGCCACGCCGGTGAATTTCGAGGTGCCGGCAGCCGCTTGCGATTGCCACACCCATATTCATCCCGATCCTGCGAAATTTCCGATGTTCGCGGGCCGCGTCTATACGCCGGAACTGGCGTCGCCCGAAGAGATGTCGGCGCTGCACAAGGCGCTGCACATGGAACGCGTGGTGATCGTGACGCCGAGCATCTATGGCCCCGATAATTCGGCGACGCTGTTCGGCATGAAGGCGCGGGGCGCCAACGCCCGCGGCGTCGCGGTGATCGACGACAAGACCGCAGAGACTGATCTTGACGCCCTGGGCCAGGCCGGCGTCCGTGGCATCCGGCTCAACCTCGCCACCGGCGGCGTCAACGATCCCAATGTGGCAAGGCAGCGATTCCTGACGGCGGTCGATCGCATGAAAGCACGCGGCTGGCACGTGCAGATTTACACGCAGCTTCCAATCATCTCCTCGATCCAGGAACAGGTGGCGTCGTCGCCTGTGCCGGTGGTGTTCGATCATTTCGGCGGCGCGCAAGCCGCGCTCGGCGTCGACCAGCCGGGTTTTGCGGACCTGCTCGAACTGGTGAAATCCGGCAAGGCCCACGTGAAAATTTCCGGCGCGTATCGTGCATCCAAACTGGCGCCTGACTACCCCGACGCGGCGCCGCTGGCGAAGGCGCTGATCGCAGCCAATGTCGAGCGCATCATCTGGGGCACCGACTGGCCGCATCCGGATTCGATCACGCCGCCCGGAAAGCAGATTACCGACCTGACACCGCTGTTCCAGATCGACGACGGTCGGCTCCTCAACCAGTTGCCGGTGTGGGCGCCCGATGCCGCCACCCGCAAGACCATCCTGGTCGACAACCCGGCCCGGCTTTACGGATTTTGAGCAGCCGCCGACGCCGCATGACGGCACGAAAGCTTGTTTGGTCCGCATTGATCCTTGCGGGCCTCGCAGCATTGACTATCGGTTTCAGGCCCGATCGGGCGATCCGGGTGGCCACCGGTGTCGTGGCTCACAATGTTTGCGCCAAGACCTTCGTTTCCGGGCTCGATCCGCAACAGGTCTTTGCCGAAACCATGGAGCGTGAGGGACTTCGCCGGCTCAAATGGGCGATGACCTATCGTACCGACCGGGACCAGAACATCGTCAATGCATCGGTCGCCGGCCTGTTCGGCAGCCGCGCCGCATTCCATAACGGGTTGGGCTGCATCCTGCTGCACGGGCGTTCCGAACCCTATCTTCCCAAAAGCGACATCGCCGCGTTGAAGGAGCCGAAAAATCCCCCGCTGCTGCCAGAGATTGCCGGGGACGCTATTGTCGAGCCGTCCGATGCCAAGTTGAGCGCCGCGCTCGATCACGCCTTCGAAGAACCTGCAAGGCCGCCGTTTCGAAGAACCAAGGCGGTGGTCGTCGTGCACGACGGCACGGTGATTGCGGAGCGATATGCCGATGGCATCGGCATCGATACGCCGCTGCGCGGCTTTTCCATGACCAAGTCCGTGGTCAACGCCTTGATCGGCCTTCTCACCCAACAAGGTCTCGTCACGCCGTCGATGCCGGCGCCGATTGCCGAATGGCGCGGTTTGACCGACCCGCGCCGTGAGATCGAGGTCGAACATTTGATGCGCATGACCACCGGCCTTGCACTGGATGAAACCAATTCGGGTTTCGATCCCTCCAGCCAGATGGTCTACCTGCACAACGACATGGCCGGATTCGCCGCGAAAGCCCCGCTCATCGCGACGCCGGGAGCGCGATGGGCCTATAGCAGCCCCTCGACGCAACTGCTGGCGCGGATCATCCGCGATGCCGTCGGCGGTCCCGAGCAGACCTTGAGATTTGCATGGCGCGAGCTGTTCAATCCGCTGGGAATGCGCACCGTGACCCTGGAGTTCGATGCGACCGGCACCCTGCAAGGATCGTCCGCCATGCTGGCGAGCGCGCGGGATTGGGCACGTTTCGGCCTGCTCTATCTGAACGACGGCGTGGCCGGAGGCCAGCGCGTTCTGCACGAGGACTGGGTCGATCTTTCAGCCAGCGCGACGCTCGACACCGACTATGGTGCCGGCTTCTGGACCAACCGAAGCCGGCATCCGCGCGCCGAATACCGCGTCAAGCTTGGCATCCCGCGCGACGCGTTCTTTGCGTCCGGAGATCTTGGCCAGCGCATCGTTATCCTGCCGGCCCAGCATCTTGTTATCGTCCGGCTCGGCGATTCCGTCGATCCGACCGGCGATATGAGCGGGCTCGGCCGCCTGGTGAGCGAGGTGATTGCGGCGACGCAGGACCGGAGGGCGGATTAGCGAAGCGTGCTCCGCCGAGCCCATGGTGCCAGAACGGCGGATTACGCTTCCCAGTCCGCCCTACTGGCCGATCGTGTACGGTCCGCCCTTTTCCAGTGCGTGGGCGTAGGCGGGGCGGGCGTGAATGCGCTCGAGCCACGCCATCGCCCTGGGATGGCCGTGTTCGAGGCCTGCGCGCGCCGACGCGGCTTCCAGCGGAAAGCTCATCTGGATGTCGGCCGCGGTGAAGTCATTGCCGGCGAACCATTCGCTCCTGCCAAGTTCGGCTTCCCAATAGGCCATGTGCTGCTTTAGCTGCGGATTGACCAGCGTGCCCAG
Source organism: uncultured Bradyrhizobium sp. (assembly GCF_964252615.1). Taxonomy (NCBI): domain Bacteria; kingdom Pseudomonadati; phylum Pseudomonadota; class Alphaproteobacteria; order Hyphomicrobiales; family Nitrobacteraceae; genus Bradyrhizobium; species uncultured Bradyrhizobium sp. Next base: position 27,072 of record NZ_CAXUNQ010000036.1, on the reverse strand, counting down.
CGCCTGATTGGATACCGCGCGCACCAGGGGACGCAGCAGCGCAGGCGCGCGTTTCGGCAGCAGCGAGAACAACAGTTTCAACAGCAGCGGCGGCATTGCGGAACCTTCGGCGTAATGCAGCCAGTAGGTGTAACGAAGCCGTTCCGGCGTTTTCGCCGGTGGGATCAGGCGGCCGTTGCCATAGGTGTCGAGGATGTATTCGACGATCGCCCCGGACTCCGCGACGGTGTTGCCGTCGTCGGTGATGACCGGCGATTTCCCGAGCGGATGAATCGCACGCAATTCCTTCGGCGCGCGCATGTCCGGCTGACGCTGGTAGCGCGCGATCTGGTAGGGCACGCCAAGTTCTTCAAGCAGCCACAGCACCCGCTGGGAGCGCGAATTGTTCAAATGATGGACGGTAAGCATGGCGGTCCCCACGGCGTCGTCGTGTTCCGGCCCCGTGGTGCCAGCCCGACCATCTAAAGTCGAGCGATATGCACCGGTCCCATAATTATCAGGGTAATATTGACAATCATATTTATCCGGGTACTAATATCGAGATTGGCATTACCTGGATCCCGCGATGTCCCTGCACCGACCCGAATGTTTTACCGCCTTCGACGGTCAGCGGCGGCTGGCGTCCGGGGCGCTCGTCGACGTCGCCCTTGCGGTCAAGCGAGCGGGGCAGCGCGCCGCGGCGATCGCAATTTTCAGCGACGCGACCGGACAGCCGATCGACCTCGATCTTCGCGGCTCCGACGATGAAATCGTGGCACGGCTGCCTGCCTCGGCGGCGGCGCCGCCTCGCGGACGCGGCCGGCCAAAACTCGGCGTGGTCGCTCGCGAAGTGACGCTGCTGCCCCGCCATTGGGAGTGGCTCAATGCGCAACCTGGCGGCGCATCGGCGAGCTTACGAAAACTGGTCGAAGCGGCGCGCCGCGCCAACGGCGACAAGGACCGCAGCCGCGCCGCGCGCGATGCGGCCTATCATTTCATGTCGGCGATGGCAGGCAACCTGGCGAATTTCGAGAGCGCCTCGCGCGCGTTGTTCGCGGACGACCGGCTGCAGCTCACCGCGCTGGTCGGGGCATGGCCCGGCGACGTGCGCGATCACATCCTCCGGCTCGCCTTCGGCGACGGTGTCGTTCCGGTTGATCCGGCGAATGCGAACCGCTAGGCTGGTTTGAATGATAAGGATCATATAAGACGGCGGCGCCGGCCGCAGCCGTCGGCCGACGGAGTCCGCCATGAGCAAGTCAGCGCCGCAATTCCTGTTCGACGTCGGCAGTCCCAACGCTTATCTCAGCCACGAAGCCATCCCGGCGATCGAACGGCGCATCGGCGTCAGGTTCGAATACGTGCCGATACTGCTCGGCGGCATCTTCAAGGCGACCAATAACAAATCGCCCGCCGAAACGCTGGCCGGCGTCAAGAACAAGCGCGAGTATCACGCCGTCGAAACCGAGCGTTTCGTCAAGCGCCATGGCGTCAAGCCTTACACCTGGAATCCGTTCTTTCCGGTCAATACGCTCAACCTGATGCGGGCCGCGGTCGCCGCGCAGATCGACGGCGTGTTCGAGACATACGTCGATGCCGCGTTTCATCACATGTGGGACGAACCGAAGAAAATGGACGATCCCGAGGTGGCCGCCAAGGCCCTCACCGCGTCCGGCCTTGACGCCGCAAAATTGTTCGCGCGTGCGCAGGATCCCGAGGTCAAGGCAAGGCTGATCGAAAACACGCAATCAGCCGTCGAACGCGGCGCATTCGGCTCGCCGACATTTTTTGTCGGCAAGGAAATGTTCTTCGGCAAGGAACAGCTGCGCGAGGTCGAGGAATTGGTGGCCGGAAGTTAATCGAATTTGAACTCATTGCGGCGGCCCGTTGGCTGCGCCTCGAAGGATGGGGCACAGCTGCATGCGGCCATCCTTCGAGACGCGCGCAAGAGCGCTCCGTGAGATGACGGTCTGGTGGAGTTTAGAATGCAAACACGCAACGCAACCGTCGCGGTGATCGGCGCCGGCGACTATATCGGCGCCGAGATCGTGAAGAAATTCGCCTCGGAAGGATTTACCGTGTTCGCCGGCCGCCGCAACGGCGACAAGCTGGCGCCGCTGGTGAAGGAAATCGAATCCTCCGGTGGAACGGTCCTGGCGCGCTCCCTCGACGCGCGCAACGAAACCGAGATCGCCGCGTTTCTCAACGACGCCGATGCGCATGCGCCGCTGGAAGTGACCATCTTCAACGTCGGCGCCAATGTCAATTTTCCGATCCTCGAAACCACCGACCGCGTATTTCGGAAAGTCTGGGAAATGGCTTGCTGGGCGGGCTTCCTCGCCGGGCGCGAATCGACTCGGCTGATGCTGCCGCATGGCAAGGGCAACATCTTCTTCACCGGTGCCACCGCGAGCCTGCGCGGCGGGTCGGGCTTTGCCGCGTTCGCCGCGGCGAAATTCGGATTGCGCGCGGTGGCGCAGGCGATGGCGCGCGAATTGGGACCAAAAAATATCCACGTGGCGCATTTGATCATCGATTCCGGCGTCGACACTGCCTGGGTGCGCGAACGCCGCGAGCAGCTCTGGGGCAAGGGGGCGCTCGACAATCCCGATCTGCTGATGCCCCCGGCTTCGGTCGCCGCTTCCTACTGGCAGCTTTACCAGCAACCGCGCAGCGCCTGGACGTTCGAGCTCGAGATTCGTCCATTCGGAGAGAAGTGGTAGCTGCAGAGATACTCCCCGTCATGACCGGGCTTGACCGGCCATCCGTCTTTCTTCGAAAGCCTCTTTTCAAATGGATGGATACGCGGTGCGAGCCCGCGTATCAGAACTGCTGAAAACCAGTAAAGGGATTTGAAACATGCGCATCCTCGTGGTGGGCGCCGGCGCGATCGGCGGATATTTCGGCGGCAGGATGCTGCAGGCAGGCTGCGACGTGACATTTCTGGTGCGACCGCGCCGCGCCGCCGAGCTCGCCGCAACCGGCCTTGTGATCAAAAGCCCGCTCGGCGATGTGACGCTGAAAAATCCGGCAACCGTGCAGGCGGACCAGCTCGGGGAGAAATTCGACGTCGTCTTGCTGAGCTGCAAGGCTTTTGACCTCGACGACGCCATCAAATCCTTTGCGCCGGCGGTTGGGCCGCAGACGGCCGTTATCCCGCTGCTCAACGGCATGCGGCATCTGGATGCGCTCGACGCAAAGTTCGGACCTGAGCGGATCCTCGGCGGCCTCTGCGCCATCGCCGTCACCCTCAACGAAACACGCGAGATCGTTCATCTTCAGCCGATGCAGTCGCTGACCTTTGGCGAACGCGACGGTAAACAGTCGGATCGGGTCCGCGCTATCGCGGATACGATGGGAAAAGGCAATTTCGGCTCGAAAGCAAGCAACGAAATAATTCACGAGATGTGGGAGAAATGGGTTTTCCTCGCCTCGCTCGCAGCCTCCACCTGCCTGATGCGGGCGTCGGTCGGACATATCGTGGCGTCGCCGGGCGGCAGGGATTTCATCCTCGGTATGCTCGATGAATGCAGCGCGGTGGCCAGCGCCGAAGGCCATGCGCCGGGCACGCCGTTTCTGAAGCGTATCAGCGGCATGCTCACGGCCGAAGGCTCGCCGATGACCGCATCGATGTTCCGCGACATCAAGGCCGGCGCGCCGGTCGAGGCCGATCATGTCATCGGCGACCTGACCGCGCGCGGCGAAGCGGCGAAAGTGCCGGTGCCAAAATTGCGCACGGCGTATACGCATCTCAAAGCGTACGAGAAGACGCGAGATGAAGTTGCTCGCTAGTCCGATGAAGCGGCATCCGGCCGCGCGGACTTTGACCGCAGAAGGTGCACCGACCGATACGCGCTACTTAAATTAGGCGCGCGATCGCGCGCGCAATCCTGTCCGTGTTGCGTGCGTCGCCAGTTGCGCCGGGGTTTTGCTTGACTTGTCGTAATGACAAAGCCAGACTTCGCGCGGAGCTGGAGGAAGCATAATGCGAACATATCGTTTGATCGTCGTTGAGGAAGAAGGAGCCCGGACCTTCCCGATCGATCAAGAGACCATTGATCAAAGTCCGGCGCTCAAGGCGATCGTTGAAAGGTCTTTCAAGACTTCAAACCGTGAGGGGCTCGAATCCGTTGGATTTGACCAGAGCTACGATGAGACTCCAAAGCACGACAATTATCACGAAGACCGCACCCGGCCCGACGGTTACGGCAAATCCTATACCCGGAAGATTCCTTGACATTGCACCTGCGGTTCGCTCGATCCGAGCCGACGGCTAATATATCAACTTCGGACTTGCCTGCAGGCCCGCCAACAGCCAGCGCCGCCGCGTCAAGCTCCGGGTTTATCCTTAATCTCTACAGTGGGAGAGAGTTATGGCCACCTACCGTTTGTTTGTGACCGAGCATGAGGGCGGCCACTCGATTTCCATCGACCAGCAAATCATCGACGAAAGCCCGGCGCTTAAAGCGATCCTTAACAGGACCCTCGAGAAGGCCGGCGACGATACCAGCAACACCTACGCGCAAAGCTACGGTCAGACCACCACGCATAACCGGCAGCACGACCAAGTTACGCCGCCGCAGCCGCATCACAGCAAGTCATACAGCAAGCAGCGAAGTTGAGGCAGTCCGGACGCCCGCGATGTGCGGCGCTTTTGATAGTGCTGCCGAGGGACGGTTTCTTTCTATGATCATCAAGATGCACAGCCGGTGCAACATAAACTGCACCTATTGCTACATGTACAATCTCGGTGATGATCCGAGCGCGAGCCTTCCCAAGCGCCTCAACTTGGAGGCTATCGATGCCGTGATCGCCAGCGCGCGTCGTGAATTCGAAGCTGGCCGGATGGGCACCGCGAGTTTCGCGCTGCACGGCGGCGAGCCTTTGTTGGTCGGCAAAACCTATATGAGGCAATTCCTGGCCCGGGTCCGCGACCTCGCCGGCGACTTGCCGCTCAAGCTGACGATGCAGACTAACGGGCTGCTGTTGGACGATGCATGGTGCGACCTGATGGAGGAATATCGGGTCAGCGTCGGCATAAGCCTTGATTTGCCGGACCAGCACGGCCGTACGCAGCGGCTGGATTTCAAGGGCAGAGACACCTACTCACGCGTCATCGAGGCCGTAAAGCGGTTTCGCGAAAGGTCGTGTTTCGCCGGGGTTATCATGGTAGCTTCGGAATTCGCCGATGGCGCTGCGGCTGTGGAATTGCTGTGTGGCGACCTTCAGGTCCCTTGGTTCGACATCCTGATTCCGGACCTCACCCACGACCATATCGCCGGCCGGACCGACTGGGCCGAGACGCAGCGGCGGCTACTTGCGTTCTACACTTCTGCGTTCGACACCTGGGCGGGCAAATACGCGGAGACCATCGACTGCCGGCTATTTGATAATCTTGTCAGCCTGCATCTTGGCGGCAACTCGTCGGCCGATGCAGTCGGCACGCCTGGTTTCAGCGCCGTGATCCTGGAAACCGACGGTAGCGTCGAGCTACATGATACCTTGCGGATCTGTTCCGGATTCGACCGGCGCCTGTTCGAAAGCGTCTCTGACAATGTGTACAGCGACGTTCGCGATCACGAAAAATATAAGCAGATCAACTCTGGCGATTTTCCATCGGCGGAAGCTTGCCGGAACTGCGACGTGCAGACCCTGTGCCAAGGCGGGGAGCTCGCGCACCGTTACTCGCGGGAGAAAGGCTTCAGCAATGCGTCGGTGCATTGCCAGTTGCTCTATGGCCTGATCTCGCACGTCGGTCAGTGGGTGCGGCGCGAGCTGAAGGTGGAAACGCTACGAAGAGCGCCGACCGGTGATTTCCCGCCTGCGGCGGCAAGCGTCGCGGCGGCGTAATTTGTCGGCAACCCCGGCTGGCTACAAATGCGCAAGATAATGCGCGAGCGCCACGATCTCTTCTTCGTGCAGCGGATAGGCGACGTCCGCCATCGCGGCCATGCCGCCGCCGGAACGCAGGCCGGACTTGTAATCATGAAGCGCCTTGAGCAGATATTCCTCACGCTGGCCGGCGATACGCGCCACCGCCTTGGTGCCGGCGTAGGATTCGGTGTGGCATGACGCGCAGCGGCGGCCGGCGGCGGCCTGCGCACCCTTTTTCGACAAATCGGGGTCATCATCCGGGTCCGAATTTTTCGGCGGCGCCAGCGAGGCGAAATAGGCGCCGAGGTTGCGGATGTCGTCGTTGTTGAGCTGTTCGACGATCGGCTGCATCTGCTCGTTCTTACGCGTGCCGGCACGGAAGAACACCAGTTGCCATTGAATGAACTGATCGGGCTGCGCCGCCAGCGAGGGAATATTCTCGGTCTGCGAGATGCCGCCTTCGCCGTGACAACCGACGCACAGTTCGGCCTTTTGCTTGCCCGCGGCAACGTCGGCGGCGTGGGCAGAAGCGGCGCAGACAGCCGTCAAGAGCAGGGCCGCGACTAATTTGATCGGCATCGCGTCATCTCCGCGTCGTGGCTGGGCTTGTCCGGCCATCCACGTTTGTTGGCCAAGGAAGGAAGGCGTGGATGCCCGCGCATGGCGACTTTACGCTAGCTGCCATATTCCAAAACGCGGGGACTGCGGTCGCCCTCGAAGCAACCGCAGCCCGAGTCCTTACCCTTATTTCTTGCTGTAGCTGATGCGATAGATCGCGCCGGCCCAATCGTCGGCCACCAGGATCGAACCGTCCTTGTCCAGGATGATATCGGCAGGACGGCCGAGATAGCCCTGGTCGCCCTCGATCCAGCCGGATGCGAACACGTCCTGTTTGGCGTTCTTGCCATCGGGACCAACGGTGACCCGCACGATGCGGGCGCCCTGGTACTTGTGACGATTCCAGGAGCCGTGTTCGGCGATCAGGATGCTGTTCTTATACTCGGCGGGGAACTGGTTGCCGGTATAGAACTTCATGCCGAGCGGAGCCACGTGGGCACCGAGATTGAGCACCGGCGGGGTGAACTCCGAACATTTATGGCCCATGGCGAATTTCGGATCCGGCAGGTCGCCCTGGTGGCAATACGGATAACCGAAATGTTCGCCGAGCTTGGAGATCATGTTGAGCTTGTCGCTGGGGATGTCGTCGCTCATCCAGTCACGGGCATTTTCCGTGAACCAGTATTTGCCGGTGCGCGGATCGACGTCGCCGCCAACGCTGTTGCGGACGCCGAGCGCGACCAGTTCGGCATTGCCGGTTTTCGGATCGACGCGGCGGATCTGCGAGACCGAGGTCGGCGGGATGCCGACGTTGAAGGGAGGTCCGAACGGCAGGTAGAACCAGCCCTCCTTGTCCACCGCAATATATTTCCAGCCATGCGCCGCGTAGGACGGCATGTCGTCATACACCACTTTGCCGTCGCCAAGCTTGTCGAGGTTGGCTTCGGCGTTTTCGTATTGGATCAGCTTGTCGACGGCGATGACATAGAGCGAACCGTCGCGAAAGGCGAGGCCGGTCGGCATGTTCAGGCCCTTGAGGATGGTCTTGACGTCTTTCTTGCCGCCATTGTCGATGATGGCGTAGACGTTGCCGAGGCCGAACGATCCCACGAACAGCGTACCTTTGTCGCCCCAGGCCATCTGCCGTGCCGCCAGCACGTTCGATGCATAGACTTCGATCTTGAAGCCCGGGGGCAATTTTATCTTTTTCATCATTGCGGCAAGCTCGGCGTCCGACGAGCCGGTCGGCGGCCCCGATGGCGGCGCCAGGCCTTTCTGCGCTTCGGTTTCGTCGCCGAGGAACCAATCGTCCGGCGGATGGGTCCAGAATTCCTTGTTGCCGGATTCGTATTTCTTCAGAGGCTTTTGCTGTGCGGTGGCCGGGGTCATCCCGAGGCTCGCAATCCCCGCGATGGCGAAGACGGCGGCGCACGCAACAACGGATCGATTGAAAGCCGATTTCATCGCGTCACTCCCTATGCGGCCCGGTCGAGCCGCGCTGTTATTTTGTTGCGAACCCGTCATGACGGGTTGCTGGCCTGCGGTTTGGCGGCAGACCGCAAAACCTAACACATCCGGCCGAAGAGAGAAGTATGCGACGTGTGGTTAGGACTGGCTGGGATGGATTGAGAAGAAATTTCTCTGCGGCCTGCCGTTCAAAGCAATTTTAAACCTGGTCGCTGCACTGCACCCGCGCGGAGCCGATGCGTCTGCTAAGCGTTGTCGTCCCAGATCTGACTCAAAACCAATAAATTCAGGTGGTCTCATCAACGCTGCTGCGAGCCATCCACGCCGTGGCTCCAAGGTATGCCGGGCAATGGGCGCGCCAAGCCTCGATCATGTATTCGTCGCGGCCGCCCAACAATGCAAGACTGGCGCTTTCGCGCCTGCGCATGGGTTGGTGCGGTACCGTCCATGCGGCGGTCCGCACCCTCTGTCGGAACAGGAACGTTATCGCCCCCCAGCCGCGCCGGCTGATGTGATCATATCTTGTCGTATTTCCCCACATATACCTGACTCGTCAGGTAATAGTCCGTGACGGCCAGAAGAACCATCTCGTCCGGCCCTGTATTGTGGGTCTGATGAATTGCCCATCTCGGGCAGAACACCGCATCGCCGCCCTTTACCTTGACCCACGTTTCTCCGACCAGGATTTCTCCGGTGCCGGCAAAAAACAGAAAAAGAGTTTCATGCGCATGTTTATGCCGATTATTATATTTCCCTGGTGGAATGCGCACCACGCGAGGATCAAGCACTTCCGCGGTGCAAGGGTAGCGCTCGACAGTAAACTGAATACTGCGCTTCTCGTCCTCCTCGGCAAACATGATTTCCCCCACGCCCGGAAACAGTGCAATCGGGGGTTCTTCCGTTCTCTCCAGACTTCGTCTCGCCTGGATGCGATCGATCGGACCGTCCAAGCGGTTAAGGCGCATCAAGTCGAACAGGTCGGAAAGAAATTCCAGCTGGAGATCCAGGAACGTGTCGACTGCGTCTCCTTCAGGACCGTTGCCGCAAAGTCTCAGGTCGCTTTCATGCGAGGCCAACTTTGACGCAACGCTTGCCGCTGCGCCCGCAAGTCCCTTCTCCAATGCGGCGAAGCTCAATGCCGACATCTGCAGCGTCATATTAACGAACGAGCGATACGCTTGCGCCGGGCACCCGGTGTAGAGGTTTGTGACCCTGTCGACGAAAAACTTCGCGCAGGAGGGTAGCACATGCGCGCTTTGAAGTTCGCGTGAAATACCCAGACGATCCAGAATGACAGATATCTGGCCGTCGCTATGAGAGCTGATTTGAAACGTCGAACAAGACGTTCGATTTCCGCCGGATTGCAGGCTCCGAATTCCGGCGTCGACGAGTTCCTTATGAACCTGGATCAAAATCGGAGCGACAAACGACACGTCTTGTTGTGTTGCCCAACCGGCGTTCATCGCGGAAAACAACGGCTGCGCCAGCAGCCTTTCCACTGACTTTTTCCAAGGATGATCCGCTACAGTTTCAACGGGCTGATAGGTTTTTTCAGAGCTTTGTAAGGTCGTTTCCATGTTCCAACTCCTTTGCGAACACTGAATTCACCGATCGGACTTGCTCAACCGGCAGCAATAAGTCAGTGCAGATTGAGCCGATCAGGCCGCGCCGCGCTCCGCTGCAGTCACCAACGGCGCTCGTTTGCCCGTGACCACCATGACAACGCCGATCATGACGAATGCGATGCCCAGTATGGTCAGCCAGGGCGGCAGTTCATTGAGCATTGCCATGCCCATGAGAACCGCTAAAGCCGGAGCCAGCGCGCCAAAGATCGCCGCTCGAGGCGCACCCAGTCGGCGCACCGCTTCCGTGTAGAAGAACATTCCCAGGATAGCCACCGCGATGCCTTGGGCAACGATTTGAAAGCCAAGCTCCTTGAGCGGCGCTTGAAAGATGGAAGGCGTCAGCCACAGAAAATAAATGGGAGAAAACAATATGGCTGAACATACGTTCACCAACGCCGTCGCATGCCAAGGGCTGATGCCCGAGCGTCGTTGCGCTATCGTGAAGCACGCAAAGCAGAAGCCGGCCAGCAGAAACAGCAAATCGCCTCTCCACTCGCCGACAGACCGGTTCACCAGCAACGAATAGCTGCCGATGCATAGGGCGCCAACCCCGACGACAATCAGTCCGATGACTTGTGGAGGTGAAAATTGTTCGCCGAAAAGCACCCCGGATAACAACGCAACCCAGATCGGCATCAAACCGATCATCAGCGTTGCGATGTGCGACGCCGGAGCAAACCTCACGCCTTCTGAAGCCAGCAGCATGAACGGCGCTCCGGCGCCGAACACCATCACCAGCAGGCGTGCGATACCGATTTGTTGAATTGCAAAGCCCTTCCTGACCAGAATAGGCCATAGAATAAGCGCCGAGACGCCGAAGCGAAGAAAGGTCACATCCTGCGGCGTCAGGTTGGTTGTCACCGCAAAGCGTGTCGCGACCGACCAGCCTGACCAGATCAATGCCACGGCCAGGCCGGATAGAACGCCCAGCAATTGCACGCCACCGTCGGTGCGACCGGGCTGTGCTTTCGTCGTAAAAAACCCCGTCATGGGGTTACTTGCCTTCCCGAAGGATCTTCAGGATCCCGATTACATCGTCCTGGGATTGGCCAGCCCGAACCGCCCGCGTGAACAATTCGCGGTTGGTCGTGGCGACCGGCAGCTTGAGGCCGCGCTCCAGCGCTTCGTCACAAACCAGGCCGATGTCCTTGGCAACATGACGAATGGGCGCCTCCTGAGCGAAATCTTCATTGGTCAGCTTGGTGACCTTGGAACGGAACACGCCATTCGCCAATGGTCCGGCTGCAACCATCTCCAGAAAGGTCGGAACGTCCAAACCGATACCCTTGGCGAAGTACGTTGCCTCGCTTATCGCTTCAAACCATGAGATCAGAAGCAACTGGTTCGCGAGCTTCATTCTCATCGCGGTGGGCAACGGGCCGCAGCGCACCGTCTTCTTTCCGATCGCATCGAATAAGGGTTGCACCTCATCAATGGACTTTTCATCCTTTGCGGATGCCAGAATGACAAGCTCGGCCGCCTCCGCAGGTTGTTTGGATCCGGAAACCGGCGCCTCAACATAGCGCGCACCGCGCTGTGAAAGGCTTGCGCCCAGACCTTCGGAATAGGAGGGGGCCACGGTGGCCATCAGCACGACGCTTTTTCCCTCGACAGGCGCTCTGATGGCACCGCTCGCGTCGCGGCCCAGAACCTGATCGACGTCGTGCTGGGTAGACACCATGATGATGATGACTTCCGACCTTGAAAACACTTCGTCGACGGTTTGCCCAACGGCAACTCCGAGAGATCGGAGCCCTTCGCAGCGCTCGGGTGTGCGGTTGAACACCATGACGTCATGGCCCGCTTTCTTAAGGTTGCGAGCCATCGGTCCGCCCATCACGCCGACACCTATAAGACCCGCTTTCATATCGCCATCACCAGCTAATTAGCGCCAACTTTATGCTCTATGCCGCCTGCTTACCACGCCGCACATAGCCACGTTGAAAAATAGCAATGTATTCATGCCGTGTACACGCCGTACCTTCAGCGTGACCCGGTTAGTTGATTTGCAACCCTACCGCGCCGCGTACGGGCTTGCGGTCGGCAGTTCTCGATATTGCGGGCTCCGCGATCGCAAAAATGTTGATCCAGAACTGTCTCCATGATTCCATGCTGTATTCATAACCAAGCCCGAGCTTTTCCAGTCCGGTTCCGCCCCTTGCAACCACCTCCGTATTGATGAGCGCGCGGGTTTTCTCCCGATGTTCGATGTCATGCTCACCGACGTGCAAATCCCAGAAGCGCCAATCGATCTTATCCTTGTGCTCGCGGATAAACGGATTGTCGATCAGATGGGCGTGCAACTGAGCGATATATACCTGGCATACGCATTCTCCGCCCATCCCACGCAGGCCGATGCCGTAATTGCTGCCGTTAACCGGATCGACAAGCCGCCGACGCGCTTCGTCGAGCAAGGCGACATTGGTCGCCAATGCCTCGCTGTTCAGGTCGCGATCGTCTACGCCGATGCTGCTTAGAAACTTGTCATAAAGCGCCGGGTGAGCGCCATTCGACTTACCGCAACCAAGCTCGTCGTACAGAATATCGGCAAGGAAGCTCCTCATTGGACCATCCTCCATTCCGGCGATCAGAAGCGCCAGATCGGTGATGTAATATACAGTGAAATACCTGTATTGAATGAGTAACTCCCGCAGCGTTTCCGGGTCCGCGGTTCTGAGCGTAGAGAACATCGCATTGGCCTGCGCCAGGGTTTCCTCCTGAACGCGATCGGCCGCGGACCAGAATGCATCGGGAGAAATAGTGTCCCACCGAATATCGGCATTGAAATGATTGACGCCGCTGGTGTTGACGTACTCCGTGGTATTCATAGTCCCCTCCGACGCGCTGGCTTATGATGACGTCGATAGATTTCCATTGGCGAGCTTGCTTGTCACCACAGATTTTTTGCAGATATCTCGGAGGTTTTCTATCTTCCGAAGACGGATCTGCCGGGTCCGGGCGGTTGCCGCCGGACCGAATCGGCTCGCAACGCGGCATGGAAGGCCAATAGTGCGCGATGTTCACCGCGCCGTGTGGCCGTGATGCGGGGCGAAATCAAAGTCGCCGCTGCAGTTTTTCTGCTTCGTTCAACGCATTTTTCTAATTTGCCGGAGCGGCTGATATCCCCAATGCTTGCTGCGCGGGTTGCCGGAGTTTGCAACCAACAGTTGTCTGGTATACGTCGATGTACCGCGCATCTTCCGTCGCGCGTACGCGTACCGGGATTCCACGCGACCTAGCCACCTGAACGCCCATCACACGCACATACGGCACACCGCATGCATCTGGCGAGCATCCGATGGATCTGTACGTTCCTCACTCCAACCGCCCGCCAATCGCAAGGGAATCCGATCCATGGCTGAACTCACCCTCGACGTCGCCCGTCTGATTCTGGACGCCGCGTTAACCAGGGCAAACGAGCTAGAACTGAAGCCGCTTGCGGTGGTTGTTCTTGACCAGCGCGGCTGTACGAAAATCTCGGCGGCGCAGGATGGTGCCAGCTTGCTGCGCAGCGAGGTCGCCCATGGCAAGGCTTACGGCTCGCTGGCCATGGGCATGGGATCGCGGGCGATATTCAAGCGGGCACAGGAACAGCCCTATCTGATCAACGCGGTCAATACCCTGGCGCAGGGGAGGCTGGTGCCGGTGCCCGGCGGCGTGCTGATCCAGGACGGGAGCGTTCTGCTCGGCGCTGTCGGCGTCAGCGGTGACTCGTCGGACAATGACGAGATCTGCGCCATCGCCGGCATCGAAGCGGCGGGGCTGAAGGCAAATCCGATGTGACCGGATCGAAGCAGAAGGCTGCCTTATCGGCCACGCAATCCGATCTTGGCCCAGAACGGCTACGCTACAGCTTGAGCCTCATTTCGGTGATCTTTGATACGTGCAACCTCAGCGGTCAGGAACGAAAGGAACGTTTTTATCTTCGCACATGCGACGCTACCGTCCGAACAGATCAGGTAGTATCCGCTGTCTCGCGAAATACCCTTGCCTAGCGGGCGAACCAGTCGACCGGCAAGGATGTCCCGTTCAATAAGCAGAGCTTCGCCCAGCGCTACGCCGTGGCCCTCGATAGCGGCCTTGAGCGCAAGATGCTCGTCGGCGAAACTGAGCCCTCTTTTTACGTCAACACCATCAATCATTTGAGCCTGGCACCATGTCAGCCATCCTTCTCGGAATTCGTCGTGCAGCAGCATGTGGCTATTCAAATCCCGGTGGCTCTTGAGCGGGGGCCCTTCCACCAAAAGCCTTGGACTGCAGACCGGATCGAAGCGCTCCGGCCTGATCAGGATGTTTCGAAAACCCGGGAAATGCCCGGTGCCATACCTGATCACCGCGTCGACCGTCCCCTTATAAATTTCGTCGAGTTCGATCGACGAACTAAGGCGGAGATCGACATGGGGATGATCCTTGAGGAACTGCGGCAGCCGCGGGAAAAGCCACTTCACGGCAAAGGGCGCTTGCACGCCGACCGACAGGATTTCAGCGCTGCTTTTGACGGCAATCCGCTGGGTCGACTCGGAAATGATGCTGAATGCATTCCGCAAAGCCGGCAGATAGGTAAGGCCCGCCTGGGTCAGCGCGATCGACTGGTGCAGCCGCCGAAAAAGCTTGACGCCCAACATTTCTTCAAGAGATTTAACCTGCTGACCGATCGCCCCGGCCGTTACATTTAGTTCATTTGCGGCCTGCTTGAAGCTCAGATGACGAGCCGACGCTTCGAAAGCTCTCAATGCATTCAACGGAGGCATTCGGTAGGACATGTTCAGTTCCGACTTGCATCGATGTCTTCCGTCGCTCAGCGATAAAAATCGCCCACGGCAGCACCGTTCCAGTAGCAATGCATTCTTCGCCGAGCGTCACAAAGATACAATTACCTCTGCTGCCGCAGATGTCAACCTAAGATCGATTCGGCCTTATCGGACAACCTGGTCACGTTGACGCGGACGGTCGGCGATTGTTCGGTGTCGGATGCGGGCACACGGCGTGCCTCCGAACAATCCAGTTCCTTCGGCGGGGGGAAATGATGCGATGCAGAAGAGCTTGCCGCATAGTGGCATGGACGCGGATGGCGCCCGGAGTTGACGAACCAGCCGGGCGCCCGGCTTATACCCCCCGCTCCGGAATCCCGGACCGGAAAGCCACGTGCACGCAGTTGTCGGCGAAGCGCTCTTTGATCCAAGCAGGTGATGCATGCATTACGGGGCCGGCTAACCAACGTCCTGGAAGTTGCAGATAAGGGTCCGGCAACCCCTCAGTTTCTTGTAAGACCAGTTCCTGAGATGGAACTTTGCGAAACAATGTCTTTTCATGCAACGTAAGGGCGAGGAGAAAAACGCATGTCGATTTCGCGACGAAATTTTTTCCTGACGACCAGTCAAATCGGTCTGACCGCCGCCATCGCGGGCTTTGGCGCCGCGCGCCAAGCGCAAGGCCAAATTCAGGTCCAGGGAACTCCGCCCGCCGACCCTGCCGCGACGCCGTCCGGAGCAGAAATTCGCGTGCAACACGCTGCCAAAATTCGTGAACTTGCCGCGACCCAGGCGCTTCCGAAAGTGTCTGCCGAAACGAGTTCGCAGACGTCGAACAAGATCGTATCCTATTCCAAAGGCCTCATGCGCGATGGTGCCGCGCCAGACCAAAACCTTCCGACTGACGCCGCGTTTGAAGCGCTGTCTAATGCCCTTAAGGTGACTTACGACCTTTTGAAGCCTGCCGAGGGTTTCCTCGAATTCGAAAAAGTCGCAGATTTTATTGGTGGCACGGAGGAGAAGGAGAAGCTCAAATTTACAAACCCAATGGCGGGCCTTGCATTCGATTTAGAAGGTTTCGATGCACCGTTTACAAGAATTCGTACATCGCCATTGTTCGAGAGTGCCGAAACTGCGGCGGAGATGGCGGAGCTGTACTGGATGGCGCTTCTTCGCGACAAACCGGTCTCGGCATTCGCGCCCGATACGACCGATCCCGACGTTTTGGCCGCCCTGCATGATCTCAACCAGTTCAGCTGGTTTACACATGCCGGCGGCGCTGGACCCATCGCTCTTGAGCGCCTTTTTCGGGCCGATCTTCGCACCGACAAGAACCAGACGAATGCGGGTTTTGACGGCGTCCAAGTGGGTCCCTACATATCGCAGTTCCTGTTGCGGGGCACCAGCGAGACCGGCGTGCAAACGGCGATTGCAGGACCGCAGCTAGGTGTCGTTAATTTCGGAAGTCTCCGCATCAGCCAGCGTCAGAAGACGGTCGTTGCGGACATCGACTATCTTTTCAAACCGTTTCAAGAAACCAAGGCGCCGGGCGAGTGGTACGGCGTTCACAATGGCAGCCGATCGGCAATCGGCACCGACGCCTTTGACCTACCGAGCGCATTTCCGACGGACCCGCGCGCCGTCGAAACCGTCCTCCGCGATCATTACCGGTTTATCCGAACTCTCCGTGATGGGGCAAACTATGTGCACTTTGATAAAATCTACCAGGAGTACCTGATTGCGGCCTGCATTCTGCTCGCCGGCATTCCGCGGCCGGGGAATAATTTTGTCTCAAGTAACGCGGCGGTTCTCTCGCGTTTTAGCGGCGCCCTGGAACCTGAACCTGTGATTTCAGAGCTCGGCGAGTTCGCCAACACGCTGCTTAACGTCGGAAATCCCTATCGATACGCGAAAGCGCAAGCTGGTTTCGACACCTTCGGCATTACCCACATCGTTACGCTGCTGGCCGAGGTGTGCACGCGCGCGCAAAAAGCTGGTTGGTATCACAAGTGGCTCTGGCGGCGCTTGCGGCCGGAAGAGTTCGGAGCGCGTGTGGACTACACGCAGCGGCAGACGGGGGCCAACCCCTACGGCATCCACCCTGACCTGTTGTCGTCCGCGTTCGGCGACGTGGCCAGACCAATGAACAGCCGCACAGTGCTGGCTAGGATAAAACTGCTGAACCAGAGGCGCGGCAGCAACTCCTATCTGCTTCCCCTGGCCTTTCCGGAAGGTTCGCCGACACACCCGGCATATCCTTCCGGCCACGCCGTGGTCGCGGGCGCCTGCGGGACGATCCTGAAAGCGCTGTTTAACGAGGCCTATATTATGACCAATGGCGCTATGGATGACGGGACGGCCGACCCAAATTCCCCGCCGGCCTTCATGCCCAGTGCTGACGGTTTCACCATCATCCCCGACCGATCGTTGAAGCTGACGGTGGGCGGCGAGATCCACAAGCTTGTCAGCAATATTACGACGTTTCGTGCCATCGCGGGGGTCCATTGGCGCAGCGACAGCATTCAGGGGATCCTTCTCGGCGAGAAAATTGCGCTCCAAGTGTTGTCCGAGCAAACACAGAAATCCTCGGTGTCCACCCTTCCTGTAGCTGTCAGAGAGGCTCCCTTTTACAAAGAACGCATTGAGTCGCAGGATGCGCCCAGAGATCGCCAGAATTCGCCGCCTTTCTTCCGGTTATCGCGCTTCAATGGAGAAGCCGTTGACGTGATCGACGGCAAGATCGTCAAGGTAAACAAGAACGGCAGCACCGATCCCATGAAATGGGTTCACACGACGACTGAGATCGCAAGTGGTACGCTGCTGAAAGAAGTCATCGGATAACCCCATGGCGCGGCAGGGTTGAACGCCGGATAGGCTTGGCGGAAAGCCGCGCTTGCCGATTCGTGAGAAAAATTCTTTTTAACGAGCGCCTGCTCCGACAGCGGATTTGCGCGGCCTTCACTAGCCGGACCCGACTGTACGCCATGCGGCGGGACGGTCGCATAGTAGCGACCGTCCTGCGGTAACAGACGTGAATACTCGATACTTTCATGCGACCCTCCAGAAGAGGAGCGCTTCGAAGTGCGTCACACCAGTTTGAAGAGACTGGAGCGGGCGAAGGGATTCGAACCCTCGACCCCGACCTTGGCAAGGTCGTGCTCTACCACTGAGCTACACCCGCATCCGAGAGATTGGCAGCACGGTAATGCCGACAACGGCCAGAGCTATGCCAAATGCCGCCCCTGAATGCAACAGCCCGAAACGGGGCAAATCGGTCAAAACCGGCGATCGCGAGCAAACCGGCCGGAAATGGCGCGGTGCGCCGCAAATGGTTCGACGAGCGCGGTTTCACGTCACGCAAAGTTCCGGCTCAATTGAAATTTTTCCGTCAGCCGCCATCTATGGCGCTGCGCCGTGTTAGAACGGCGGTCAGCGGCATCAGGCGAGGATCACGTGACCATCATAGAGCAGGGCAGCGGACCGGCACCACAGGCAGCGCCGGACCTTATCAAGGAAACCACGACGCAAACCTTCGTCAAGGACGTCATCGAGGAATCCAAGCGCCAGCCGGTGCTGATCGACTTCTGGGCGCCGTGGTGCGGCCCGTGTCGCCAGCTTACACCGGTCATCGAGAAGGCCGTCCGCGCCGCCAAAGGCAAGGTCAAGCTGGTCAAGATGAATATCGACGAGCACCCGGCGATTCCCGGACAAATGGGCATCCAGTCGATCCCCGCCGTGATCGCCTTTGTCAACGGCCAGCCCGCCGACGGTTTCATGGGCGCGGTGCCGGAGAGCCAGGTCACGGCGTTCATCAACAAACTGACCGCGGGCATGCCTGCCACCGGGGAGCCCGATCTTGCGGAAATTTTGAAGGAAGCCGAAACGCTGCTGGCCGAGGGCGATCCGTCCAATGCCGCCTCGGTATATGCCGAAGTGCTGGCGCTCGACGCTACAAATATTACCGCCCTTGCCGGGCTGGCGAAGTGTTACATGACCACCGGGGCCATCGAACAGGCCAAACAGACCCTGGCTCTGGTACCGGACTCCAAGCGCGAAGACCCGGCGGTCAGGGCGGTGCAGACGTCGATCGATCTTGCCGAGCAGGCCGAGGCGCTGGGTCCGGTAACCGAACTGGAACAGAAAGTCGCCGCAAATCCGCTCGATCATCAGGCCCGGTTCGATCTCGCGATCGCGCTCAACGCCGGCGGCAATCGCGCCGAGGCCACCAGCCAGCTCCTGGAAATCGTCAAGCGCGACCGCAAATGGAATGAGGACGGCGCGCGCAAGCAACTGGTGCAGTTCTTCGAGGCCTGGGGTCCGGCCGACGAAGCCACCATGGAGGGGCGCAAGCGGCTATCGACGATTCTGTTCTCGTAGCAATTCTCAACACCGGAACCGCTCATGCCGATCAATGCCGATTATCGCGGGCCCGGCGATCTCCCGGAAGTGATTCCGGTATTTCCGCTGCCGGGGGCGTTATTGCTGCCGCGCGGACAGATGCCGCTCAATATTTTCGAGCCGCGCTATCTCGCGATGGTCGACGATTCGCTGCGCGACGGTCATCGCCTGATCGGCATGATCCAGCCCGACGTGGCGCATACGAAAAACGAAGACAAGCCGGCGCTGTTTCGGGTCGGCTGCGTCGGCCGCATCACCCAGCTCGCCGAAGCCGGCGACGGCCGCTATATCCTCGAGCTGACCGGGATCGCGCGATTCAAGGTGCAGGAGGAAGTCCCGGCGCTCACCGCCTATCGCCAGTGCAAAGTGGATTATTTCCCCTATCTTGACGACTTCACCGCGCGCAAGGGCGAGGAGGCGGTCGACCGCGAGGCGCTGCTGGCGGTGCTGACGGATTTTCTCAAAGCCAACGACCTGAAAGTCGACTGGGAGGGCGTCGAGAGCGCCCCCAATGAGGCGCTGGTCAACGCGCTGGCGATGATGTCGCCTTACGGCGCGCCGGAAAAGCAGGCGATGCTGGAAGCGCCCGACTTGAAAACCCGCGCGGAAATCCTGATCGCAGTCACCGAGATGGATCTGGCAAAGAAGCGCACCAGTGGGGATACCGGGCTGCAGTAATTTGAACGCCCCGGCGCGGACGCGCGGATCGGGCTCAACACCCCGCCGCCGCCATGGCCACCACCGCGCTCAGCGCCACCCAGCCGAAATGCCGGCCCCGCAGTGCCCAGGCATTGGCGCCCGCGGCAAATCCAAATACCGCCACCATTGTCGCCACGATCCAGTGCCGTGCCGGTTCCGACGCCATCCAGGGCGCGGCGGCCAGCAGCACGCCGCCGCCGATCCATGCCACCGTACCGGCCTGCCACACCAAGCGGATCAGCAGGCGCAACCGCGGCGGTTCGATGGTGGCGCGCGCGACACGCTGGTCTCGCCGAGCATGCCGTGAACCAGCGCCAGGGCGATCGCCGCCAAGCCCGAACATTGCAATAGAAGGTCGCGCATAAATTACCTCCATACATGACTGTATGGTAGGTACACGCCGGGCTGGCGTCCGTCAATACACTACTGTATGGTATGTTGCCGCAGGATGCATCATGGCCGAGCAATTATCCGCGCAGGACTGGGTCGATCAAGGCATCAGGGTTTTGATAAAACACGGTTTTACGGCCTTGAAGGCCGACCCTTTGGCTAAGGCGATGGGAGTTTCGCGCGGCAGCTTTTACTGGCATTTCAAGGATATCGGCGCGTTCCATGCCGCAATTCTGGCGCGCTGGCGCGAGATCGCTGCGGAGCGGATCATTGCCGCTATCGAGGCGGACGCGCCGGCCGGGAGCCCGATGCCGGCGCTGGTGCGCAGGGCGTTCGGCGGCAGGCCGGCGCTGGAAAGCGCGGTGCGGGCCTGGGCCGCGGTCGACCCCGCCGCGCGCGATGCGGTCCAGGCGATCGACCGCCGCCGACTGACCTACATGACGGGCCAGCTCGAACACTGGGGACTTCCGCATGAAATCGCCCTTGCCCGTGCCCAGATCATGTATTGGGCTTTTCTGGGATTTGCGCTATCCGACAAGGCGCTGCAGCGCGCGCGTCAGGACGTCGTGATCACAGAACTGATCCGGATGGCCTTGCGATAAATTCGCGGCATCCGGATATGCTACACCCGCCCTGCGATCCGGAGACCTGCGCGCATGAATTCCCCGCCCGAACGCACTGACGCCGCCGTCGATCCAAAGCTGCTGGAAATCCTGGTCTGTCCGCTGACCAAGGGTCCGCTGGAGTTCGACGGCACGCGGCAGGAACTGATCTCGCGCTCCGCGAAACTCGCCTACCCGATCCGCGACGGCATTCCGATCATGCTTCCGGAGGAGGCGCGGAAGATCGAGTGAGGGTGCGGCAAGCCATTTTCGTCGCCCGGGCTTGTCCCGGGCACCCACGTCTTGAGCGCCGGCGAAGAACAAAGACGCCGGCCGCGACAGGCCCGGCCGTGACGCATAAACGCGGCGATCAGCGCTACAACGCTTCGCCCTTCAACAACCTCGGCATTTCGCCCGATAGGCCTGCGGCTTGGCGGATGAACACGCTTTTCAGCGGCGGCATGCGATCGACCAGCCCGAGCCCGATATCGCGTACGGTACGCAACGCAGTCGACTTGTTCGAAAACAACATGTTCAGCGCGTTGGTGGCAAGGCCCATCGCCATGGTGTCGAAGCGGCGCCAGCGCTGGTAGCGCGCGAGCACGTCGGCCTGCCCAGGATCGATGCCGAGCCGGGCCGCATCGACGATGACTTCCGCCAGCGCGGCGATATCCTTCAGCCCCATGTTGAGGCCTTGTCCCGCAATCGGATGAATCACATGGGCGGCATCGCCGACCAGCGCCAGTCGCTCGCCGATGAAGGAGCGGGCTACGAAATAGCCCAAGGGAAATGCGCGCGGCTGGTCCAGCGCCTTGATCTCGCCGAGGTGAAGCCCAAAACGCTGTTCGAGTTCCGCGTGAAATTCGTCCGCGCTCAATGCCACGATGCGGGCGGCCTCGGCGCGCGCCTCGGTCCACACCAGCGACGAACGAGTGCCTTTCAGAGGCAGAATAGCGAACGGTCCGGCAGGCAGAAAATGCTCCTCGGCGCGGCCGCGATGGTCGCGCTCGTGGCCGACGGTAACGACGATGCCGGATTGATCGTAGTTCCAGCCGTGGGTGGCGATGCCTGCCTGCTCGCGCAATTTCGAACGCGCGCCGTCGGCGGCGACCAAAAGGCTCGCCCCGACGGTGTCGCCGTCGCCGAGCGCCACATCGACCCGGCCGGCGCGCGGCGCGAATCCGGCGACCGCGGTGGCGCGCAGTTCGATACCCTCGGCCTCGGCGCGCTGCACCAGCGCATCGATCAGAAGACGATTCTCGATCATGTGCGCAAACGGTTCGCCCGGCTCCACCTCGCCGCCGAATGTAAGAAATACCGGCCGCGTCGCGTCTTCGAGCTTTGAATCGGTGACGACCATGTCCGTTATCGGCTGCGCCTGACCGGCGACCTGGTCCCAGGTCCCGATCGCTTCGAACAGCCGGCGGCAGGCGGCAACGATGGCGGTGGCGCGGGGATCTTGGCTCGGCCGAACGCCAAGCGCCGGATCGGCGACGACGATCGGGACTGCAGGGCCGAGGCCCTGGCGCAGCGCCAGCGCCAGCGCCAGCCCCGCAAACGCGCCGCCGCCGATGACAATGCTTGGTTGGGCCGACATCTGACGCCTTACTCCCTTGCACCCCGACTATAGCTGGGCGAAACAGGTTCACCAAACAAGGGCTGTGGCATCCGCCACAGGCCGTCATTCCGGGATGCGCGCAGGCCCGGAATCCATAAACACCCGCCGGTTATGGGTTCCGGGCCCGGTCGCTTCGCTCCCGACCCGGAATGACGGTTGAATCGAAAGCGTCTCATGTCCAAGAGCCTGATCGACCTGATTTCCATCCTCGACCTCGAGCCGATCGAGGTGAACATGTTCCGCGGGCGCAGCCCGAAGACGAGCTGGCAGCGGGTGTTCGGCGGCCAAGTGATCGGGCAGGCGATGGTGGCGGCGTGCCGCACCGTGGAAGGCCGGCTGCCGCATTCGCTGCATTGCTATTTCATCTTGCCCGGCGATCCGCAGATTCCGATCGTCTACGAGGTCGAACGGCTGCGCGACGGCAAGAGCTATACGACCCGCCGCGTCACCGCGATCCAGCACGGCAATGCGATCTTCTCGATCATGGTTTCGTTCCATGTCGAGGAGGAAGGCGCGTTCGACCATCAGGACACGATGCCCGACGTGCCGCCGCCGGAGAAGCTGACGGCCGAGGAAGTCGCCAAACAGCCGATGTTCAAAGAAATGCCGGATTTCATCAAACGCTATTACGAATCCGACCGGCCGATCGAATTGCGCCCGGTCGAACTCGGCCGCTATTTCGGCCAGAAGATCGACGACGGTCGCATCCATGTCTGGATCCGCACCGCCTCGAAACTGCCCGACGATCCCGCGCTGCACATGTGCGCGCTGGCCTACGCCTCGGACTTCTCGCTGCTCGATGCCGCGATGGCGCGTTACGGCCGCACCTTGTTCGACCGGCGCATGATGCCGGCGAGCCTCGACCACGCGATGTGGTTTCACCGGCCGTTCCGCGCCGACGAATGGCTGCTCTATGCCCAGGATTCCCCGAGCGCGCGCGCCGGCCGCGGCCTCACCCGCGGCATGATCTTCAAGCCCGATGGTACCCTGGTGGCGTCAGTCGCCCAGGAAGGCTCGCTGCGGGAGCGGAAGGAGAAGCCGGTGGGTTAGAGGCCAGGACACAGCGGCACGTCATGCCCAGGCTTGTCCCGGGCATCCGCGTCTTGACGGCTGACCTGTGAGAAAGACGTGGCGGATGAGCCGGCCATGACGAGTAGCGGCGCAAAAATCTGCGGATAGCCCGATTCGCGGGCATCAAACCGCTTATTTTATGCGCGCGCTGCAGCTAAATTCGGCATAGATAGACTAAACCGCCTTTCCGCAAGGAACCCGCGCCCGCCAGCAAAGCAAGGCCGATCCATGAAACTCGTCGTCGCCATCATCAAACCCTTCAAGCTCGACGAGGTGCGCCAGGCGCTCACCGCGATCGGGGTCCACGGCATGACGGTGACGGAGGTCAAGGGCTATGGACGTCAGAAGGGCCATACCGAAATCTACCGCGGCGCCGAATATGTCGTGAATTTCCTGCCCAAGCTCAGAATCGAAATCGCCGTCGCGTCCGACCTTGCTGACAAGGCGGTGCAGGTCATCACGGCAAGCGCGCGCACCGGCCAGATCGGCGACGGCAAGATTTTCGTCACCCCGATCGATCACGCGCGGCGTATCCGCACCGGCGAGACCGACAGCGACGCGCTGTGAGATTTCTCCGTTTTTGCGAGGAGCACTTGCGACGAAGCAATCCATTCTCCGTCACGCGCGGGCTTGACCCGGCAATCCATCACTTCGCGAGAGTCTTTCGAAGAGGATGGATACATGGGTCAAAGCCTACTGGATGCACACACCTCATCGTCCTTGCCGGCTTGACCCGGCAATCCATCCTTTAAAAGAGTTCTTCCAAGGGTGATGGATACGCGAGTCAAGCCCGGCAAGGATGGAGTCATAATCACCTCCGGCAACGACGCTCGGAGCGCGATCGATAAAACATATAAGGCCGGGGGAAATACCATGGGGACACATTCGTGTCGTGCAGCGACGTTGGCTGCGCCAACCGCTTTCGCGGCGATCGTCTTGGTTGCGACGCCTGCGCTCGCCGAAACCTCGGCCATCAGCGCCGCCGACACCGCATGGATGATCGTTGCCACGGCGTTGGTGCTGATGATGACGATCCCGGGGCTGGCGCTGTTCTACTCGGGCATGGTGCGCAAGAAGAACGTGCTGGCGACCATGGCCCAAAGCCTCGCAGCCGTGGCCATTATCTCAATTCTCTGGGTCGCGTTCGGCTATTCGCTGGCGTTCGTCGGCGACGGGCCGTGGCTCGGTTCGCTCGATCGCTGGTTTCTCGCCGGCATGGAAATGGACAGCGTCAATCCGCTCGCGAAGACGATTCCGGAAGCGCTGTTCATGCTGTACCAGATGACGTTCGCCGTCATCACCGTGGCCTTGGTCGCCGGGTCCGTTGCCGACCGCATGCGCTTCTCGGCCTATCTGTTGTTCTGCATCGGCTGGTTCATGTTCGTCTATGTGCCGCTGGCGCACTGGGTGTGGGGCGGCGGCTTCCTCGGCACCATGGGCGTAATTGATTTCGCCGGCGGACTGGTGGTGCATCTAAGCGCCGGCATCGGCGGCCTGGTCGCGGCCTGGGTGATGGGCCGCCGCTACGGCTATGGCGCGGAAAATCTCGCGCCGTTCGATCTGTCGCTGGCGGTGATGGGCACCGGGCTGTTGTGGGTCGGCTGGTTCGGCTTCAACGGCGGCTCGGCCTTGGGGGCAAATTCGCGCGCGGTGATGGCGATCACCGCGACGCATCTGGCGGCCTGCGCCGGCGCGCTGACGTGGGGCGCGATCGAATGGTCGACCCGGCGCAAGCCATCGGTGCTCGGTATGATCTCCGGCGCCGTGGCGGGGCTTGGCACCATCACGCCGGCGTCCGGCTTCGTCACGCCTTGGCAGGGCATTGTCATCGGCGTAATCGCCGGCGCGGTCTGTTTCTGGGCCTGCACCAGCCTCAAGCATCGCTTCAATTACGACGATTCGCTGGACGTGTTCGGCGTCCACGGCATCGGCGGCATCACCGGCACCCTGCTCGCCGGCGTATTCGCGACTGCGGCAATTGGCGGAACCTCCGGCCTGATCGAGGGCAATCCCAATCAGTTGCTGCTGCAGCTCGCCGGAGTGGCGGTCACGCTGGTCTGGTCCGGCGGCATCAGCTTTGTTCTGCTCAAGCTGGTCGGTGCCTTTGTGCCGTTGCGGGTTTCGCAGCAGCAGGAGCTGGAGGGGCTGGATATTTCCCAGCACGGCGAGGCATTGCAGTAGACCTAATCCCTTGGCCCCTTCTGCTCTTCACGTGGGCACGATTATGTCGGGACTCTGTCATGCCTATTTTTTGAACAGGTCTGATCAGGCTTTGGGCGCGACCGAATACCGCAGGTGCGCGCATTTCACGCAAAGCGCGAAAACGCCCGCGTTCATAACCCGTTAGGGAATTCGTGCCGTCTGGCACGGCATTTGATTCTATCGGTCCTGGCTGTGCCCGTGGTCTGAACTTTTCCGCGTGGTGAACCTCAGTCGAGATCGCCCTGTCGTGTATCGGCAGGGCCAAGCGGGGATAGGACCCATGAAAATTGTTATGGCAATCATCAAGCCATTCAAACTCGAAGAAGTCCGTGACGCCCTGACCGCCATTGGCGTTCACGGGCTCACGGTGACGGAAGTCAAGGGATATGGCCGGCAAAAAGGTCATACGGAAATCTATCGCGGTGCCGAATACGCGGTGAGCTTCCTGCCCAAGATCAAGATCGAAGTCGCTGTCGCCTCGGATCAGGTCGACAAAACCATTGAAGCCATCACCGGTGCGGCAAAAACCGGGCAGATCGGCGACGGCAAGATCTTCGTCATCAATCTCGACCACGCGGTTCGCATCCGCACGGGCGAGGCGGATGCTGCGGCACTGTAGATTTCGCGCACAATCATACCCACTCAGGAGTAAAACAAATGACGTTCAAGCGTCCCTATAGCGCGGGATTGGCAGCCCTTGCGGTCGGCCTTTTTGCTGCGACCGCTGCCTACGCCGAGCCTACCGTCAACAAAGGCGACAATGCCTGGATGCTGACATCGACAGTGCTGGTGCTGCTGATGACGATCCCCGGCCTCGCGCTGTTCTATGGCGGGCTGGTCCGTTCCAAGAACATGCTCTCGGTGCTGATGCAGGTGTTCTACACCGTGTGCATCGTCACCATCATCTGGGCGCTCTACGGCTACAGCCTCGCCTTCACCGGCGGCTCGGATTTCATCGGCGGCTTCTCGAAGGCGTTTTTGATGGGCGTTACCCCGGATTCGAAGGCGGCGACGTTCAGCGTCGACGCCAACATCTCGGAACTGGTGTACGTCTGCTTCCAGATGACCTTTGCGGCGATTACCCCCGCGCTCATTGTCGGTGCGTTCGCCGAGCGGATGCGGTTCGCGGCAGTGGCGCTGTTTATCCCGCTCTGGGTGACGCTGATCTATTTCCCGATCGCCCACATGGTCTGGTATTGGGCCGGACCGGACGCGATCTCGGATGCGGTGAAAGCGCTCGCGGCGGCGGGCGATGCGGCGGCCAAGGCCGCGGCACAGGCCAAGCTCGATGAAGTCAACGCCGACGCCGGCTGGATCTTCAAGAAGGGCGCGATCGATTTCGCAGGCGGCACCGTGGTGCATATCAATGCCGGTATCGCCGGCCTCGTCGGCGCGCTGTTGATCGGCAGGCGTACCGGCTACGGCAGGGAGCTGATGGCTCCGCATTCGCTGACCATGACCATGATCGGCGCTTCGCTGCTGTGGGTGGGCTGGTTCGGCTTCAATGCCGGATCGAACCTCGAAGCCAGTGGCGGCGCCGCGCTCGCCATGACCAACTCCTTCGTCGCGACCGCGGCGGCGGCGCTGTCGTGGATGTTCGCCGAGTGGATCATCAAGGGTCATCCTTCCGTGCTCGGCGCATTGTCGGGCGCGGTCGCGGGACTTGTCGCGGTGACGCCTGCGGCCGGCTACGCCGGTCCGATGGGCGCCATCGTGCTCGGCCTCGTGGTCGGCGTGGTCTGCCTGTTCTTCTGCACCGTGATCAAGAACGCGCTCGGCTATGACGACTCGCTCGACGTGTTCGGCGTCCACTGCATCGGCGGCATCGTCGGCGCGCT